>CAYZQI010000078.1:0-19598 GCA_964480455.1 uncultured Cytophagaceae bacterium | reverse complement strand
AAGGCATTAAAAAAAGCACGAATATCTTTTAATTAAGGTATTCGTGCTTTGTATTTATTTGGGGAATATGTTTTGCTCAGGCCAATCCTGCCTTAGCTTTGATTTCATCTACTACTTCAGGATTGAGCAGTGTGCTTGTGTCGCCAAGGTTAGAAACATCACCTTCTGCTACTTTACGCAAGATACGGCGCATAATTTTGCCTGAACGTGTCTTGGGCAAACCACTGACTATCTGCACCTTATCAGGTTTGGCTATGGGTCCAATAATCTTGCTTACTGTCATAATGATTTCTTTCATAAGTTCTTCTTCGGTATCTGTCTCGTAGGCAGATGCTTCTACAATCACATAGGCATAAATACCCTGCCCTTTGATGTCGTGCGGATAGCCTACAACGGCAGACTCTAGCACGAGCGGGTGTTCGTTGATGGCGTTTTCTACTTCTGCCGTACCCATACGGTGTCCAGAAACATTGATAACATCATCTACACGTCCTAAGATACGGTAGTAGCCATCTTCATCACGTTTTACGCCATCACCTGTAAAGTACATCCCAGGATAGGTAGAGAAGTAGGTATTTCGGCAGCGTTCGTGGTCGCCATAGGTAGTCCGAATCATAGAAGGCCAAGGGAATTTGATACAAAGATTTCCTTCTACACTGTTTCCTTTAAGTTCTTTGCCTCCGCTATCTACTATTACGGGCTGCACACCAGGCAGGGGTAGGGTAGCATAAGAGGGCTTGGTGGGTGTGATGCCTGGCAGGGGCGAAATCAAAATACCACCCGTTTCGGTTTGCCACCAAGTATCTACAATGGGACATTTTCCTTTGCCTATGTGGGTATGGTACCAATGCCAAGCTTCTTCATTGATGGGTTCGCCTACTGAGCCAAGCACTTTAAGTGAACTAAGGTCGTGCTTCATCACGGGGTCTAAGCCGTATGCTTGCAAGGCACGAATAGCCGTAGGTGCGGTATAAAATTGGTTAATTTTATGCTTTGCTACTACTTCCCAGAAGCGTCCTGCATCGGGGTAGGTAGGCACACCTTCAAACATGATCGTAGTAGCCCCCGAAACAAGCGGCCCATAGACAATGTAAGAGTGACCCGTAATCCAACCCACATCAGCCGTACACCAGTAGATGTCGCCAGGGTCATAGTGAAATACATTTTGGAAAGTATAAGCGGTATAAACCATGTAGCCTCCGCAGCTATGCACTACGCCTTTGGGTTGTCCTGTAGAGCCAGAAGTATAAAGAATGAAAAGCATATCTTCGGAGTCCATTTCTTCAGCTTTGTTTTCGGTAGAAACGCCTTCGCAGGCTTCATGCCACCAGATATCGCGCCCAGCTTTCATGGTTACTTCTTGCCCTGTGCGGTTTACTACGATAACATTCTCTACGGTAGTAGTTTTCTCGAGGGCTTCATCTACTACTTCTTTGACGGCTATTTTTTTGACTCCTCTATAGTTTCCGTCTGAGGTTAAGACCATTTTCGCTTCGCAATCGTTGATGCGGTCTGCCAAAGCACTTGAAGAGAAGCCAGCAAAAACAATAGAATGAACTGCGCCTATTCTTGCACAAGCCAGCATAGCTATGGCAGCTTCGGGCACCATAGGTAAGTAGATAATTACCCTATCACCTTTTTGAACATTATGGGCTTTTAAGACATTGGCAAATTGGCAGACTTTTTCATAGAGTTCTTGGTAGGTAATGTGTAGGGCGGGCTCTGTTGGGTCGCTAGGTTCCCAGATGATGGCAGTTTTGTCGGCGTGGGTGAATAGGTTGCGCTCGAAGATATTTTCAGTGATGTTGAATTTAGCATTTTTGAACCATTCTACGCGGGGTTCTTCAAAGTTCCATTCTAGGACTTTGTCCCATTTTTTACGCCAGTAGAAATTTTCGGCGATTTCTTCCCAAAATTTTTCGGGTGTGTTTACACTTTTCTGGTATTCGTGGATATATCCACCCAGACTATTGATTTTTAAAGCCATAATCGTATTTTTTTGTTTGATTTAGAAGATTAATTAGAATCTTTATATTAAATCACAAGTTAAAGACAATTTTTTATTTTGAAAATGATATTTGTCAGTACTGTATCTTGTGAATTAGTTTTTAATAATGTCTTGAAACAAACTTTCCAAGCCTCCTTAAAAGGCTTGGAAAGTTTATGGATTGCTGTGCATTTGATTGACCGAGATTAATGTGCTACTGCCTCACCTGCACCTCTTGGGAAGCGGATACTTTCCACGAGGTCTTGTACCTCTTGTGGGGGTGGGGGAGTCATCATAGATACTACATAAGTAACGATAAAATTAAATATCATACCTAATGTACCAATGCCCTCGGGCGAGATACCAAACCAATAACCTGCGGGATCGGTATTGATAAATTTATAATAGATAATGTAGCCTAATGTAAAAGTTAGTCCTGTAATCATACCTGCAATTGCACCCTCCTTGTTGATACGCTTGGAGAAGATACCCATGATGATAACAGGAAAGAAAGAAGAGGCAGCCAGACCAAAGGCAAAGGCAACTACGGCTGCTACAAAATCAGGAGGATAAATCCCAAAATAACCTGCCATCATGATAGCAAACGCTGCTGAAATACGGGCAGCTACAAGCTCAGTTTTTTCTGTCATGTTAGGCATGAGATTCATTTTCAATAAATCGTGGGAAACCGAAGACGAGATGACCAAGAGCAAGCCCGCAGCCGTAGAGAGTGCAGCTGCCAAGCCCCCTGCGGCTACCAAGGCAATGACCCAAGCTGGTAGCCCTGCTATCTCAGGGTTGGCAAGTACCATAATATCATTGTCCACATAGATTTCATTGCTAGAGCCTTCTTTGGCAGGGGTACTTACTACTCGCTCGCCACTAGAACCTGTTTCACCACTGTAGGCGAGTTTGCCATCAATGGCTGACCCACTTGAGTACTGAATTTTACCATCTCCGTTTTTGTCCACCCAGCCTATTAGCCCAGCAGTTTCCCAAGACCTAACCCATTGAGGTGCTTCTTTATAAGAAATGCCTTCTTTGCCTCCCACTGCATTGATGAGATTGTATTTGCCAAACAAAGCTAGTGCGGGGGCAGTAGTGTAAAGAAAGGCAATCAATACTAGGGCATAGCCTGCTGAGATACGGGCATCTCTTACCTTAGTAACTGTAAAGAAACGTACAATTACGTGAGGCAGTCCTGCAGTACCTACCATCAAGGCAGCCGTGATAAAGAACACATCAATCATTGATTTAGAGCCGCTAGTGTATGCAGCCAAGCCTAGTTCGGTACTTAAACCATCTACCTTGTCCAATATATAAGTACCATCTTCGAGTGTACCTCCCATACCTAACTGTGGGATAGGGTTGCCCGTTAGGTTGATAGAAATAAAAATAGCAGGCACCATATAAGCGAATATCAGTACACAATATTGTGCTACTTGTGTGTAAGTAATGCCTTTCATACCACCTAGCACAGCATAAAAAAATACAATACACATACCTATAATCACACCCCAATTAATATCTACTTCTAAGAAGCGAGAGAATACGATTCCTACCCCACGCATCTGACCAGCTACATAAGTAAAGGAAACAAACAAGGCACAGATAACTGCCACCACGCGAGCAGCCTGAGAGTAATAACGCTCTCCTACAAAATCAGGTACTGTAAATTTACCAAATTTTCGTAGGTAAGGTGCAAGAAGCAGTGCCAGCAGTACATAGCCGCCCGTCCAGCCCATGAGATATACCGAGCCATCATAGCCCATAAAAGAGATAAGCCCTGCCATAGAAATATAGGAAGCTGCCGACATCCAGTCGGCAGCAGTAGCCATACCATTGGCAAGGGGGTGTACGCCACCTCCCGCTACATAAAATTCTTTTGTAGAGCCTGCACGCGACCAAATCGCAATGCCAATGTAGAGTGCAAAAGTAACCCCTACGATAATATATGTCCAAAGTAAAACACTCATAATGTTATTGATTTAATTTTTATAAATTCAGTTTAAAGTTTGTAAAAGATTATTTTTCATCTACGTCAAATTCCTTATCCAACTTGTTCATCAAGCGTACATACACAAATATAATAATCACAAAAGTATAGATAGCACCTTGTTGTGCAAACCAGAAACCCAGCTTGAAGCCTCCTATTCGGATTGAATTGAGCTGCTCTACAAGCAGTATGCCAAAGCCATATGAAACCACAAACCAGATTGACATGAGTATCAGCACATAGGAAATATTTTTTTTCCAATATTGCTGCATTGTTTTGTTGTTTTCCATTTTTTAAAAAATTTAAGTTAGAGAATATGTAAAATATTGAATTAAAAATAAAGCATTGTTTGTAAAATTAGCTCGCCTGCAGATTTTTTATCTGGGTTCAGTCTGCCATCTCCCCCATAGACTGGGCGTTGAGAGTATTGCAGGGTTACTTTGGCGTGGTGACCTTCTAAGTGAAGGTTAGCACCAATATCAAATTGGCTGCTGCTTTCCTCAAGGGCATCAAAATCTTTGAAGGTATAAGCTGCAAAAGGCTGCAAACGCCCTACTTTGCCCAATGTATTCTTAGGCAATAAGAAGCCTGCCTGCGTATAGAAAATAGTGCCTGTACCTATGGTAGGTTGTGCATTGCCACCAGCTTGTGCTACATTCATGATGCCTACATTGCGAAGGTAGTTAGGCCCAAAGTCATAGTTGTAGAGTACACTGTATGAGGTGATTGCCATGTTTTTATCTCCTCCGAAGGGGTGGTCAAGAAACACATCAAAACCCAATAAGCGCATATCGTGTCGTTCTATGGTGGTGGCAGTGCCGCTGATGTCTCTCGTGGCGGTGCTGGCCGTGGCGTTGGGGTGTAAGTGGTAGCCCGCACCAATATTAAAGACTTTTTTAGTGCCAACATACGTGCCTACTCTGTAGGGCAAGAAACTAGACTCTTTGTCTAAGAAATGCCAAGTAAAATAACCTGAGCTTGCCCAACTGTTGTTGGCGGCATCTCTTGCTATGTCTAGCCCAGCAGGTGCAGAAGCAGCATTGCTGCCATTCAAGACCGAGATAGGGTTGGGTGCAGAGAAAGGATTATTAAGAGCTACTTGATAATAAAATCTGCCTAACTCACCTTTGGCATAGATACCAAACTGCCTTGCAAATTGGTCGCTCAATTCTATCAGAGGCCAATTAAAGATAGGTGCATCAATGGTCATAAAGTTGAGTGTACTGGCACTACTCATACGTGAGGTACCATTCCAGTAGTGCAAACCCGTACCTATGTGTAGTTTTTTCTGCACGATAGCGTATTCTGTCCAGGCATCATGTACAAACAGTTGTGGTTTTTTGCCTGCATTGTTGCCCCCAAAAGCTGTCCCGTTGCCGCCCGCTACACCACCATTAACAAAGGTTTGATTGTTGATACCTACGTGAAACATAATCAGGAAACGAGGCGAAATCTGTGCATAGGCTAACATGCGTGAACGGCGCAGCCCAGTATCCCAAGTATCGGCGCGGTTTTCGCCATTTACTACCGTGTTGGGATTGTTGTTGATGTACCTTGTCCAGAACTGATTCCAAAGAATAAATCTCACATATTTAGAGCCTGTGCTATCTAAATTTACTTTAAGCCCTGAGCCATAAATGCCCGAGCCTTGCGCGGCTACCTGTGAGTGTTGTCCTAAGAAGAACAAACCGAGTATTGTCGTAAATACTGCTAGGTATAATGTCTTTTTCATACTTCACTTTTTTTGAAAAATTAAAAAATAATTACGGAGAGTTTTTGGCGCGCTTCGAAAACTATCCTACTGTAAAAGTGAAGGTTTAAGAGATAAAAAAGAAATACAGTGTATCTAAATGCTAACTAAGTATAGCTATTTTAGCAGTTTATTTAGCTAGACCGTTAAAATATTTATAACCAGCTTGTTATGATTTATTCTTTGAATCTTTCCCATTTGATAAGCATATATTTATCACCCAATTCTGTAATAAGCATGCCCGCTCCTTTGGTGTTTTTGTCTTCTTTGAGGTACTCAATGAGTTCTTTATGGTTAAAAATACGGTAGGTAGGGCGGTACTCATTATTTTCGGGAGCTTTGATGTGGTACTTCTTGACCCAGTTCATCACAGATACATGGCTTACCCCTAGGATACGCTCTATCTCGCGGTAGCTTACCCCTTCAATATATAGCTGTAAAGCCTTGATAACGTAATAGTTATCTATTTGCTTACCCATTTTATTGACTGTAAAATAATAAGCACATTTTTTGCACTGGTATCTTTGTCTATCTTTTACCACTCCACTTTTAATGACATTTTCGGCGTTGCACCTTGGGCATATTGGATATTTCATAGTCTTTTTTAGATTGGTTTTTAGAAAAATTATATTTTTTTGTACTGACTATACTATTTAAGCATAAATATACCTATTTAGCAACATATAGCAAAATTAAAGATTTTCTATCACTTTAAAGCTAAAATTAAAACTTTGTATTTATAGTCAAAGAACAAATATTATTTGCTTTGTATAAGTATTATTTAAAAATAACTTGATTTCACAATAAAATTTACCCTAAATTACAAAGCTTTGTGAAAAATCATTCTTTCAAGCTACTTATTTTATAGAAAATGCGCTTTTGAGTTGAGTAGTACAAGTAATACATTCTTTTAGGCTCCAAAAAAGTCAATCAGATTTGTACTGATTGTATTGCTTATTCCAAATGCAGTTGAATTGTGGCTTATAGATTCAGAGAACGTGGAAAGACGATTAATCTTAATTTGCACATTAAAAATTGACAGAAATCATTTTAAATATCATCAGAATATATTTACTTTGCATAGTTTTTATTTAAACTTAATCTAAATAAAGAAATATAAACTGCAATAAATAGATGAATCAAACACTTGTCTCCCCTCAGTCTGTAGATTTACCCATCATTTGTGTAAACAGTAATTTTTATCTGGGCACATCAAATTTTACCCATCAAGAGATAATTCCTTGTCTTTTTAAGAAAAAATGTTGTGAAAAATTTAAGAAAAAGGGTAAAAAACGTTGCAAAAGCTGCCCTATGAGGTAATATAGACGTCTTAGATTAGAAGTAGCTGTGGAAGAGTAGATTTTTCTGTCGAGTAGCAAGTCAGTAAGATGTTGCTAATTATTATTCTCATGAAGCAATACTAAAAAAATAACCCTTTCGGCAAGTGCCAAAAGGGTATTTTACTTTTTCTATCTTGTAATATTAAACTTACAAGGTCTTTTCTGGAGAGGTAGAGATGCTTTTTTCTTCCTCTATTTCCATTTTAAGCTCTAGTTCTTCTTTTTGGAGTTGAGCTATATATTCTTTTGTTGAAATGTATGTTTCTGCTTTCTCATTCCAAACTTTTACTTCTTCTTCGTTGGCAGATACCCTTACTTGACATAAATTAATAGGCATGCAGCCGTGGCTGTTGTAAAGCTGCACCATGAAATAAGGGTTTTCTTTATTGGGTCCTGCCAACTGGTAAAATTGTACACCACTAGGACACCGGCTGAACTGATTGAGATTGATAGGCATTCCAAATTTTTTGCTTATCGGTTTTACTAATCTATGATGAATGAGTTTTTCACCTTTTTCTGATAGAAACACCTCTTCACTGGTTTTTTCTTCCCTTTTTTCTTTTGTAATTTTAGAAGAAAATGAAGAAGGCGCATTGATAGCGGCTTTTTTTACTGATTCTCTTTCCACTCTGGACTCTGCCAACCTGAAAGCAGCAATAGTAAGTAAGATGGTTGTCAGGAGGGCTAAGCCTGCAATGAGGAATAATTTTTTTGAATTCATGATAATAAAGCCTTTATGTAGATTAAACGTATTTTGTCATTATAAACTTATTAACGTAATTTTTGGAAAAGGTTGTCTTTTCAGAGGTTTTTTGTAAAAAATTTAATCAGCAATTCGCCTACCAATAAGTTAGGAATCCAGTTAATCCAAGCTGTAATTACTACTGTAAACTCAGGTTCAACCCCAAAAACAGTAGAAAGAATAGGCACCCAAAGCCTGAGCGTAACTGCCGAAAAAGTAAGCGCATAACTGCGCACCATCCAAGCCCTATGCTGTGCGATATTTTTTTGACGAATAGCATACAAGGCAGTGTAAGTACTCATAAACCATAAAAAAGATAGGACAATAAAGCCCAGCTTTGCCCCAATACCTCCATTGGCAAACACTGCCATGTATGCCCCGCTGGGGGCGGCCATCAAGAGAATAGAAAAGATATAGACTTTGCCTGCGTTTCGGTGCCATTTTATATAATTTTTCTTCCTGAAATAACTCACAAACTGAAAAGGCCCTGTTACCAAACAAAGAATACTACTCGTAATATGGCAATAAAATGCAGTCATCCAGACTATATCTTTTACAAGGTTTTGTTTCACAAGCAAAAAGTTGATATCAGTACGAAAAGAAAAGTAAGCCGTGGTGAGTAGGGCCAGTAATAATGCAAAACCAAGCATAACCAGCCAGTAAAACCGCATGACCCAATGTGTGAAGGTTTCGTGAATGCTTGCAAATTTCATATTTCTGTGAATAGTTAGCGACAACTTAAAACATTTACCGAGGCAGGTAATGCAAAATAAGCACAATGTTTTTGTTATTCTGCTTATAAAACCTTACCTCAATACAACTTGGAAAGAAATTATTGTAAAAATACTTCATTTTCGTAATTAAATTGTAATTTTATGCCTAGAAAATAGACCACACCTTTGTCATAAGAGGTGTTTTATCCCAAAAATAACTCAATTATGCAACAACTCACAGGACTTGACGCTGAATTTTTATACCTCGAGACTCCCAAATCACCTATGCACATTGGCGGCGTATATCTCTATGCACCACCCAAAGAAGGTGAAATTACCTTTGATTGGTTTAAACAATACCTTGAGTCAAGGCTGCATATCTCACGCACTTTCAGGCAGCGCATCATTGAATCACCACTCAACCTAGGACACCCCTACTGGGTGGAAGACCCAAATTTTGAGCTAAATAACCATATTTTCCACGTAGCTTTGCCCCAACCTGGTGGGCGTAAGCAACTCAAAGAACTGGCTGCACGTATATTTGCACGCCCATTGGATAGAAGTAAGCCACTCTGGGAGTTTACTTTTGTGGAAGGTTTAGACAAGATAGACGATATTCCTAAGGGTTCTTTTGCACTTATCACTAAGGTACACCACGCTGCCATAGACGGTGGCTCGGGTGCTGAAATCTTAGCAGCTTTGCTCAACCCAAACCCGCAACCCAAACCTCTAAGACCTGCCAAACCTTGGCTACCTGAGCGTATTCCTAGCAGTGTAGAGTTGCTTGTTAAAAACTCTTTCCAAACTTTTGGAACTCCCTTCAGATTAGCTAAATTTCTCTATGATACTACCCAAAACAGCCTCAAAGTAGCACGCGAAGTAATGGATAAAGCGGTCCAAGCTCCACCCATGCCCTTTACCGCCCCCACTACTCATTTTAATACCACAGTAAGCCCAAGACGTGTATTTGGTGGAACTGAGTTTGAGCTAGATAAAATCAAAGCTATCAAAAACTCTACAGTAGGCGTAACCATCAATGATGTAGTACTTGCAATATGTGCAGGAGGACTGAGAAAATACCTACTCTCCATTGATAAACTTTCTAAAAAGCCTATGGTAGCTATGGCACCCGTTTCAGTTCGCTCTGATGACCAAAAAAAAACCATGGGCAACGAGGTTTCTTCTATGCTAGTATCTTTAGCTACTCACGAACCCGACCCCGTGCATAGGCTCAATCTTATCCATGCTAGTGCTAGAGGTTCTAAGACTTATGCCAAGGCAATAGAGGCCAACAAGATTATGAACTTCGTGCCTTCTACTTTGGCTGCACTTGCTTCAAGGCTTTATACACGTATGAAGTTCTCTGAAATCCACACTCCATTTTATAATCTAGTCATTACCAATGTACCTGGTTCCAATGTACCACTTTATATGAATGGTGCGCAGCTTATCACACAGTTTGGCACAGCTCCTATTTTAGATGGTTTGGGTATCTTATTGGTAGTTTTGAGTTACAATGGGCGCATTACGATTTCAGCTACTTGTACCCCTGAGCTATTACCCGATACTGATAAATTCTTAGAAATGCTGAGAGCTTCTTACCAAGAACTATATGAAGCACTTGTCGAGGGAAATATCTCAACAAAAAATAACTCCCAAAAAAGTAATCCCAAACAGGAGGGCAATGTCTCACAAGCGAAGGCAGAAAATGAAACTACTACAAAAAGTCCAAAAAAGAAGACAAGCAAAGGTACAAGTACCACTCAGGAATCAACACCAAGCAAACCCGAAGCCCAGCCCGCACAAGTAATCAATGCAGAAGAAACCAAACAAAGCTAAATAAGTGCCTAAGTGGTTACTAACAGCCCTTGTTGTCTCTATCCTATGTGTCAGTTTATCTGTTATGGTACCATACAACAGCTAGTAACTGACATATTGGCATAAAAATAAGCACCGAAAGGGCTTGGCATAAGCATTGTTATTTCAGAGTAGTATTATTCAAAGAGATAAATCTTTAAACCAAACATAAATTTTATAATAATGGGAAAAATCATTGGCATTGATTTAGGAACTACCAATTCAGTAGTAGCCGTAATGGAAGGTAACGAGCCGGTAGTGATTACAAATAGCGAAGGAAAAAGAACCACTCCTTCCATAGTAGCTTTTTTGGAAGATGGCAAAGGCGAAAGAAAAGTAGGCGACCCCGCCAAACGCCAAGCTATTACAAACCCTACCAACACTATCTACTCTATCAAACGTTTTATGGGTAAACGCTACCAAGATGTGAGTGAAGAAGCTAAAATGGTTTCTTATAAAGTAGAAAAAGGTAATAATGATACGCCTCGTGTACGTGTCGGCGACAGGCAATATACACCTCAAGAACTTTCGGCAATGATTCTTCAAAAAATGAAGCAAACTGCCGAAGATTACCTCGGGCAAACTGTAACCGAAGCCGTCATCACAGTACCTGCTTACTTCAACGACTCCGAGCGTCAAGCTACCAAAGAAGCAGGGCAAATCGCAGGGCTTGAAGTAAAGCGTATCATCAACGAACCTACAGCAGCCGCACTTGCTTATGGTATGGATAAGCGCGACCGCGATATGAAAATTGCCGTATTTGACCTTGGCGGAGGTACTTTTGATATTTCAATCCTTGAACTAGGTGACGGCGTATTTGAAGTCAAGTCCACCAATGGTGATGTACACCTTGGCGGTGATAACTTTGACGAGCGCATCATCAACTGGTTGGCAGAAGAATTCAAAAATGATGAAGGAATAGACCTCCGCAAAGACCCTATGGCACTCCAACGCCTCAAAGATGCTGCTGAAAAAGCCAAAATTGAGCTATCTAGTGCTGCAAGTACAGACATCAACTTGCCTTATATTATGCCTGTTGATGGTATTCCAAAACACTTGGTGCGTCAGTTAAGCCGTGCTAAATTTGAGCAACTAGCAGACGACCTTATCCGCAAAACCCTTGAGCCTTGCGCCCAAGCCTTGAAAGATGCGGGTCTAAAACCTGCTGACATTGATGAGGTAATCTTAGTAGGTGGCTCTACACGTATCCCTCGTATCCAAGAAGAAGTAGAAAAATTCTTTGGTAAAAAACCTTCTAAAGGTGTAAACCCTGACGAGGTAGTGGCAGTAGGTGCTGCAATACAAGGTGGGGTACTCACTGGCGAAGTAAAAGACGTACTCTTACTAGACGTTACTCCGCTTTCACTAGGTATTGAAACACTGGGAGGGGTATTCACAAAGTTGATTGAGTCTAATACAACTATCCCGACCAAAAAATCAGAAACCTTCTCTACGGCTGCCGATAATCAGCCTTCAGTAGAAATACACGTGCTACAAGGCGAACGCTCAATAGCAAAAGACAACCGAACCATTGGCAGATTTAACCTGGACGGTATTCCGCCTGCGCCTCGTGGTGTGCCTCAGGTAGAGGTTACTTTTGACATAGATGCCAACGGTATTTTGAATGTATCGGCACGCGACAAAGCCTCTGGCAAAGAGCAAAAAATTCGTATTGAGGCTTCTTCAGGTTTAACTGATGCCGAAATAGCTAAAATGAAGCAAGAAGCCGAAGCAAATGCCGAAAGCGACCGAATAGCCAAAGAAAAAATTGATAAAATCAATGGTGCTGATTCACTCATTTTCCAGACAGAAAAACAAATGGGTGATTTTGGAGAAAAACTTTCTGAAAATCATAAAACCGCCATCAATGCTGCACTGGAAGACTTACGCAAAGCCAAAGCTTCCGAAGACATTGGCGGAATAGACCTTGCTACCGAAGCCCTCAATAATGCTTGGCAAGCTGCCTCACAAGAAATGTATGCCGCAGGCGCACAAGCCGAAGGCAATACAGGCGACACCAACACAGGAGGAAGCACAGGTGCTGATGATGTAACTGATGTGGACTACGAAGAAGTAGGTGGCGATAAGAAATAATTTTTGCGTCAATCCTCAATAAACCATTTTAAAATGCCAATCCTTGCAAAAGAGTTGGCATTTTTTGTATTAAATCGGGTCGACATCTATAGTAATATGCACTTTCTTATAAACCCGACTCGTGATAATCTCTTGTACTTTTTCTTGAATGTATTTCTTAACAGCTTTCAAATCCACATTGTCGCGCTCTATTTTGATGAGAATGTTGTAGAGATACTGATTACGGATACGGTGTACCAAGGCAGGTTCTGGACCCAATACACGTGCTTTGCCTAGTTTTTGGATAAGTTTTTCTGTTAACTGCTGGGCAGCTTCTTCGCTCAGGCTTTTTTCAGTATTCTTTGTTATCAATCGGATAAGGCGTGTAAAAGGTGGATAGAAAAAATACGCACGTTCTTCTATTTCGTTGAGGTACATACCTTCATAATCATTGGCAATGATTTTTTTGAGAATTTCCTGCTCTGTGTCAGCGGTTTGTATCACTACCTCACCTGCCTTTTTTTTTCTGCCTGCCCTGCCGCTTACTTGGGTCATAATTTGAAAGGCACGTTCAGTAGCCCTAAAATCAGGAAAATTCAACATTCTATCTGCATCAAAAATTCCTACTAGGCTCACATTGTCAAAATCAAGTCCTTTGCTAATCATTTGTGTACCCACCAAAATATCAATCTGCTGATTTTCAAAATCTTGTAAAATACGCTGGTAGCTGTTTTTATTACGAGTAGTGTCTAAATCCATTCGCTGAATACGTGCCTCAGGAAAAAATATTTTTAAATCATCTTCTATCTTTTCAGTACCTAAGCCCACGGTTTCTATGCGTGTAGAGCCACAAGAACTGCATACTTTTGGCGGAGGTGCTTTGTGTCCGCAGTAGTGGCAACGCAGTTCATTGCTTTGCATGTGGTAGGTCAGACTCACATCACAATTGGTACATTTGGGTATCCAAGCACACTCGCGGCAGGTCATATAAGGAGAATAGCCTCTTCGGTTTTGAAACAGGATTACTTGTTCGTTTTTTTCTAACCTTTGCTTTATTTCAGTAATCAATTTAAAAGAAAAATGTCCTTTATTAATTCTTGCTTTGCGCTCTGCGCGGAGGTCAGCCAGTTGAATATCAGGCAGTTGCGCATCGCCAAAGCGTTCTTTCAGTTGGATAAATCCGTATTTCCCGTTTTTGGCGTGGTAAAAAGTTTCTGTGGCAGGCGTAGCCGAGCCAAGTAATACTTTGCAATGCTGCTGGAGAGCTATCACGAGAGCCATATCGCGGGCGTGGTAGCGTGGGGCAGGGTCGTATTGCTTATAGGAAGGTTCGTGTTCTTCATCAACAATGATAAGTCCGAGGTTATCGAAGGGTAGAAAAATACCCGAGCGCACTGCTACCACAAAGTTAAACCTGCCCGAAACTACTCCCTGCCAAGTTTCTACTCGTTCATTATCAGAAAACTTAGAATGATAAACCCCCATTTGGCTACCAAATATTTTTTTGAGCCTTGCCACGATTTGAGTAGTGAGGGCTATCTCGGGTAGCAGATATAAGACCTGAGAGCCACTAGCCAATACTTTCTGGATAAGGTCAATGTAAATTTCTGTTTTACCACTACCCGTAACGCCGTACAGCAATACTACATCTTTTTCTTGAAATTGTGCCAAGATTTCGTCCCTGCTTTTTTGCTGGTTGGCTGAGAGGGGCATTTGTGCTGCTTCATCAGGAGGGAGGTCATCAAAGCGAGAAACAGTTATCTCAAACTCCTCAAAGATTTCATTTTTAATCAAGGTTTTGAGTGCAGAGTCAGATACATTTTCATTTTTGAGCAATTCGGCTTTGTTCATGCCCTGCTCGTTGAGCGTCCAGTCTTTAAAAACAGGCACATGGCGAAGATAAAGCAATAGATTGTTGAGTTGTTTGGGTTTACTTTCTAGTTTTTGAGAGAGCCTTTCCAGGTCGCCTTTGGTGAGGTAATCTCTTGAGAGTCTTATTTTTTTGATGATTTTGGGCTGATAGCGTTCCTTTATTTCTTCAAAAATAATCACTAAACCTTTGGCAATGAGCGATTTAATGATATGATAAATATTTTTTACGCTTAGGGCTTCGCTTGCTTCTTCGTAGGTAAGGGAGGGCGTTTCTTTGAGTAGTGTAAGCAGTTTGAGTTCACGTTCGTTGATTTCTTTGTTTTCCCAATCTACATTGGGACGTAGCTGTATGCGTGATTGGCTTGAAATCTTTAATCCTGCTGGCAATGCTACATTGAGTACTTCGCCCATCGTACACATATAATAATCTGCCATCCATTGAAAAAGCTGTAGCTGCGAAGCCTTTACCAATGGCACTTCATCAAGCAGTTCTAAAATGTATTTTGCATTATGCTTTTGAGGAGGTTTTTGATGTATTCTTGCTATGACTGCGGTCAGCACTTTTCGTCCGCCAAAAGGCACTACTACTCTGGCCCCAACTTGGAGATATTCATTCATCTCATCAGGTACACGGTAAGTAAAAAGCCCCTCAACAGGGATAGGTAGTACCACATCAGCAAACAAGGTATTGCTGAAATGCGCTTCGGTATTGCCCAATGCCAAGGCAGGTTGTTGATTATCAGGAGATTGCATACTCAAAGTTTAAAATCAAGCAAATATACACCAAGATAAATATGATTTGAGGTTTTTTTGATTTGATTACCCAAAGCAATTTATGTTGATATGAATCTTTGTGTAGTACAAAGATTTATTTTTATCAATCATAAAGTTAAGCAAAAAAGGATAAAATTGCTAAGATTTGTGGCTTTTTGCTGTGCAGTTTTAGCTCTGAAAATATTTTTTGAATACTAAAAAACAACTCAGGTCTTCTAAAATGGCTGTGAATGAGGACAGTAAATGCAACTTCTCAAAACCAAAGCCTTTACAAAGGGTTGTTTACACAAAGCAGCATTTCAAAATATCAAATATGCAACTTATTCCTTTTCATACAAGTACATTGGTTTCGCAGTACAGTTCCAAAGAGCTTTATCAGAAGATGGTATCCTGTGTGAGACCCTCCAATGAAAAAAAAGAATATGGAATGGCTGCTGAATATACCTTGCTAGGTAAGCCCTACAACGATAAATACCCCTTTGAAGGACTGGTAAAACCTACACATTATTATCTCAAAAAATCTAGCTTTTATCCTGAGCATTTTATGCCTATTGTCAATGTAAAGCTTGAGGAAACCTCTCTAGGGTGCATTGTTTCTATGGTATTCCATTTGCCAGGTGGCACACTTTTCATCGCTGCCTTGGGCACTTTTGTATTCTGGTGTATTCTAGCAGTCTTTTTATTTGCTGAAAAAAATTACCTGAGTGCTACACTTATATTTCTATTTTGGTTTTCAGGCTACTTGGTCATGTTGCTCAATTTTCAACAGAAACTCAAAGCACTCAAAGGAACTTTGTATAAAATCTTACAATAAGATACACCACCACAAATCTAAACTACCAACCGTGTTCCTATCATATTTTCTACACCACCATCTGCGGGTAATTGCCCTATGATTACCTCCCTGACACCATTGCGCAAAGCTGCAAAACCATTCTCTAATTTGGGGAGCATGCCTTCGTGAATAATGTGTGCAGCTTTAAGGCTTTGGTATTGAGCATGGCTAAGGGTCTTGAAATAGCTTTCTTCTTGGTTGATGTCTTCCAGCACTCCCTTTTTTTCAAATACAAACACAAGGCGTGTGGCCTGCTTGGTAGCCAAAGCACTTGCTAGGCTGGCAGCAATGGTGTCTGCATTGGTATTGAGTAGCTGCCCTGCTTGGTCGTGGGTAATGGGTGCAATGACAGGTGTAACGCTCTGCGAGAGTAGGTTTTCTAGTATTCTTTCATTGACTGCCTTTACATCACCTACCAAGCCATAATCAATAGGTTGTGTAGGGCGTTTTTGAGCCTGTATCAAGTTAAAATCTGCACCGCAAAGCCCTACTGAAAGGCAGCCCAAGGCTTGCAATTGTGTTACTAGCCCTTTGTTGGCAAGCCCTGCATAGACCATGACCGCTACTTGGAGCATCTCAGGACTTGTAATGCGTCTGCCTTCCAACATTTGGCTAACAATACCCATTTTTTCGGCTACCTGAGTAGCTGTTCTGCCACCACCATGCACAAGTACTTTGGGACAATTAATTTTGACAAAATCCTTACAAAATACTGCCTGTGTGTCGGGTTGCTCAAGGAGTTTCCCTCCTATTTTGATGATGGTAAGCATAAATAAGGTTTTTTAAATTTAGTGCAATATACAGCATAAAGTGCGAAATGTGAAGTGTGGGGTGTGAAGTGTGAAATGTGGGGTGTGAAGTGTGGGGTGTGAAGTGTGGGGTGTGAAGTGTGAAACATTTTTTCTTATTTTAGGTTAATCTAAAAATATTTTATATTTTTATTAGAAATTAGTTTAGACTTATATAAATAACTATACAATAATGCTCAAAAAAATAGTTTTTGTTTCGCTGCTGTTTCTGGGCTATCTCCAGCAGTTATCGTATGCCCAGCAGCTTAGGTTTAGTGGTAGAATTACTGATGAAAAAGGTGAAGGCATTATTGCACAAATCTCTGTGCTAGAAATGGCAAATAAAGGTACTATAAGTGATGCTGAAGGGGTATTTGAACTGAAAGACCTCCCCAGAGAACGGCTTACACTCAAAATACAAGCATTGGGCTACATCAGTCAGACACGAGTAGTCAATCTTTCTCAAACCAACTCCACACAGTTTACCTTTGTACTCAAAGAAGATGTACTGGGGCTAGAGCAAATTGTAGTGAGTGCCAATCGGCGTGCCATAGCTGCACAAGATGCTCCCATCAAGGTAGGACAAATCAATCAGCAGATATTGCAATCTACTCAGTCCATCAGCCTTTCAGAGGGCTTGAACTATGCCTCAGGGCTAAGGCTAGAAAACAACTGCCAAAATTGTGGCTTTACTCAAGTGCGTATGAATGGCTTAGAGGGAGCCTACTCACAAGTACTCATCAATAGTCGTCCTATTTTTAGTGCTTTGGTGGGAGTATATGGGCTAGATTTTATCCCTAGCAATATGATTGAGCGGGTGGAAGTGGTACGTGGAGCAGGTTCTGTGCTTTATGGAGGTAATGCCATTGGAGGCACTATCAACATCATCACCAAAGAACCTACTCAAAATCAATTTGAAATAGGTACTAATATCGGGCTTATCAACGCCGAAAAACTAGACCGCACCTTCTCGCTCAACGGCTCATTGGTGAGCAAAAATCAAAAAAGTGGAATTTCAATGTATGCTTTTCAGCGGGAGCGTGAGGCTTGGGACGCAATAGGTGATGGTTTTTCTGAAATTACAAAATTAAGCAACACCACAGTAGGCTTTGATGCCTCCTTGAAAACAAGTGAATGGAGCAAACTCAAATGGAGTGCTTTTCACATAGAAGAGTTTAGAAGAGGAGGCAATGGCTTTGACCTTCAGCCACACCAAACAGACCTTGCCGAGCAGCTCAAGCACCAAATCACAGGGGGAAACCTAGGCTTTGAGTTTTTCTTACCCAATCGCAAACATAAATTTTCAATTTATACCTCTGCACAGCGTACTTTAAGAGATAGCTACTATGGAGGAGGCGGAAAAGTACTAGGAGAGGGCGATACGCTCACCGAAGACGACCTGCTCGCTCTCAATGCTTACGGCGATACCAAAGACATTGCTATGGTTACGGGTATTCAGTATAATTTTGACCTTCAAGCAAATTTATTCTTGACCGCAGGCACAGAGTTTCAATACAACCAAGTAGATGATGCCATGCCTGGCTACAGCAGATTGATAGCCCAAAAGGTAAGTACTTGGGGCAGCTATGCACAATTAGAATGGAATCCTTCTGACAAATGGACACTGCTACTAGGTACTCGGTTTGATGCCATTCGCATTAATGGTACTTACAATATAGCAACAGAAAATCAACGCCAAATACGCACCCTGCAAGTACCTGTGCCACGCTTCTCAGTGATGTATGAGCCCAGTAAAAATATTCGCATCAGGGCGGGCTATGCACAGGGCTACCGTGCACCACAGGCTTTTGATGAAGATTTTCATATTGAGGTAGTAGGGGGTGCAGCACTTTTTACACGCCTTGCTGAAGATTTGCGTGTGGAGCGTTCGCATAGTGCAACCTTTTCAGTAGATTATGAAGTGACGGCAGGCAAAACGCAAATGCAGTTTTCTGCCGAGGGTTTTTATACCTTGTTAGATAATCCTTTCATCACTGCCGACCCCGTAGAGCTACCCAGTGGAGTAGCCGTAATGACCAAACGCAATGGCACGGGTGCTTTTGTATCAGGTACTAACCTAGAAGCTAGGTTTTTCTTCTCGCCAAAATTTGATTTACAGCTTGGGGCTACACTCCAGCAAGCACGCTATACCGAAGAAGAAGAACTCTGGACACCCGAAGCAATCACTGATGCCAACCAAGACAGCATCACTCTTACAAGTAATCTTTTAAGAACACCCAACCTATATGGTTTTTTTGTGGCCAATTGGAAGCCAATCAAAAACTTTGAGGTTGCTTTTTCGGGGGTTTATACAGGGCAGATGGACGTGCCGCATATTATTGAAATAGATTCAGAATATACCGTCATTAAACGAACACCTACTTTTTGGGAGCTAGGCACTAAGTTCTCTTATCAGTTTTTGTTAGGCACGCAGCACCGATTACAGGTTTTTGCAGGAGTGCATAATCTTTTGAACAGTTTTCAGCAAGATTTTGACAGAGGTGCTGAAAGAGATGCAGGCTATGTCTATGGTCCTGCACGCCCACGTACCTTCTTCTTTGGTGCTAGTTTTGGCTGGCAATAGTCCTATTCTAAATAATGGTGGGTGATTAATTATCAGTTGTTAGCTAATTCAATCAATAGATTATCAGTGTTTTTCAAGTAAAAACATTAAAATTTATTTCTTAAATTTTACTTTATGAGAGATTGGTGATTAAGTTATTTAGCTACAAGAGTTTGATAATGGTTAGCTATTGATTGTTGGCTATTAGCTAAGTCAATTAATTGATTGCCAATGATTTACAACTTAAAGTACCAGTGGTAGTCCAACAGTTAAGTGTGTACGCTAAAATTGTTAATTTTTTTAGAAAC
>CAYZQI010000077.1:0-22206 GCA_964480455.1 uncultured Cytophagaceae bacterium | reverse complement strand
TATGTTGCAAAGAATTAATCCTTAAAACAAAATCTAATTTCCCGACAAGTTCTTAGCGGGTTGTTGTATATTATGAAATAATCACATTAAATAATATAACAATGAACCCGCAATAGTATAGTTGTCAGCACAAAGATTGTGCAGTGTATGGTAAAACAGGTGAACTAAGCATTCTTTTGGAGGAGGTTAGGCTGTTGTATTGAGTTGTTTTTTTACCCAACTTTCTGCTTCTTGGTAGCTACTACAAACTAGATAAGGTGCAGGCTGAGTCTGAAAAGCAAAAATAGCTTGCAGTACATTCCGAATGATGATATTAGGAATGATGTAGGCTGTACCTTTGCAAAAGTTCTTCATCAATTGTTGATTTTCTTTGAGCCATTTTGCTTGCATCTTTTGGTAAGCAATACCTGGAAATACTGCTTTACTTGCATCAAAAATAATGGCAAGGGTAGTCTTACCATCATAGCTTTGCATTACCTCCTCCAGATAAAGTGGGAAGTTATCTTCTTGAGCAGCTTCGCCAGTGAATACTACCTTGACAATGGGAAACTCGCTTCGGTCTATTTCAGCGTATTTTTTCATGTTTTATGGTAATTTGATAAATTTTCTATTAGTAAAGAGTAAAAATAACTTTTACATTTTTATTACCTAAGTTATTGATAATGAATGTATTAAAAGCTCAGATTTCACAACTTATAACTCACATCTTACTTATGCACTTCATTGCAAAGCAAAAAGTAAGGAAATTGGTTATTTTTTTGAAAGAATTAGCTTTCTATTGCTTGCCATACATTGATTTTAACTTGCTCTTTGGGGGCAGTAAGCAAAATACGCAATGGATTGGGCAGCAGCACTAGACTTGCCTGCGTATATTGCTCACTATCAATCAAAATACCTTGCTGATAATCTGCTACATCGTAAGTAGGCATTCCATTACTATACATTCCTGTTTTGATGTATTTTTTTGCTAGGTAAGCAATAGGGCTAAGTACCTCTGTATGAGGACAGTACGTGTTATGCACCTCTGCAAGTATTTTTTGAAACTCCTCACCATAATCTATGGCAAAATCATCTTGAATGGTGTGCAAATCTTCTTCTAAGGCATCATAGCCCCTATCTGAGTAGTTGAGCCTTGAGAGTTCCATACGTTTTTCAACAATATGAATGAGTGTGTTATTGATTTCTTCAAATTTTTTCATGCGAAATTATCTACTGCTTGATTTATTGCACCTCAAAATACACAATAAAATCACCAAAATTATTAAATTTGTAAACGAAGTCTTTTCAATGAGAATTTACTTATCTTTTTCATACTTCTTTCTCATAAAAATAAGAAAAAGGCTTTGTGAAAAAAAATTTTTACCTAAAATAAATTAAGTAAACATGAAACAAGATTTTTTGCCCATCAAAGGCACTGACCACATAGAGCTATATGTGGGCAATGCCAAACAAGCTGCTTATTTTTACCAAACTGCATTCGGCTTTAAGCTAGAAGCCTATCTGGGCCCTGAAACAGGACATCGCGACCGCGCTTCTTACATGCTTAAGCAAGGTAAAATTCGTTTAGTACTCACCACAGCACTACAAACCGATAGCTTTATAGCGCAGCACGTTCATAAGCACGGAGACGGTGTACGGGTACTTGCCCTTGAGGTGGCAGACGCAGAGCAATCTTTTTACGAAACAATGAAAAGAGGAGCGCAGGCAGCCCTAGAACCGCAAACTCTCTCTGACGAGTGGGGCGAGATAAAGGTAGCCTCTATCCATACTTACGGCGACACGATTCATACTTTTGTAGAGCGACACAATTATAAGGGAGTCTTTATGCCTGGATATATGCCCAAAAATGGTATTCAAGCCGTAGAACCCGTAGGTTTCTTACATATTGACCACTGCGTAGGCAATGTAGGGCTAGGAGCTATGAATGAGTGGGTAACTTTTTATGAAAAAGTAATGGGTTTTAGCCTATTGGTTACTTTTGATGACCAAGATATTTCTACTGAATACACCTCATTGATGTCTAAGGTAGTTTCTAACGGAAATGGCTACATCAAATTTCCTATCAATGAACCTGCCGATGGTATCAAGAAATCACAAATTGAAGAATACCTTGATTTTTATGGTGGGGCAGGTGTGCAGCACATTGCCATTGCTACTGATGATATATTGCATACGGTAGCAGAATTACGTAGGCGTGGTATTGAATTTCTGGAAGTGCCTGTTACTTATTATGATGATTTGAAGCAGCGTGTGGGCGATATAGAAGAAGAAATCTCTGCCTTGCGCCAGTTGAATATTCTGGTAGATAGAGATGAAGAAGGTTATTTGTTGCAGATTTTTACCAAACCTGTAGAAGACCGTCCTACACTATTTTTTGAAATAATCCAGCGCAAAGGGGCAAAATCATTTGGGAAAGGCAATTTTAAAGCACTTTTTGAAGCAATTGAACGTGAGCAAGCGTTGAGAGGTAATTTGTAGTTTCTATTAAGAATTGCTCAATAGCCAGCACCTTGCAAGCTAGTAAGGCTTGTAAGGTGTGCATCATTATCGAGTGCTTTAATGTCAATAGATTACTCACCAAAATAAGTTTTTAAGACTTCGCGGTTGAGTTCGTGTTTGCCTTCAAAAGTGATTAGTTCGGGAGATACACCTAGGCTGTCGAGTTTTTGTATTTGATGCTGAAAATCAATCTCTTTGATGAGTTCATCTTGCTTGCCATAGACAAAGTAAAGTTTTTTATCGCCTAAAACGGCTGCACTTTGGCTGAAATCTAAATCATGGGCAATGCCTCCAGCCCACATAATGAAGCTATCTATTTTTATTTTGCCCTCAAAAAGCCAGCGGCTTGCCGTAGCAACGCCTTGCGAAAAACCTAGCAAATTGATGTGCAGTTCTTGGGCTTGGCATGGCGAGTTGGCAAAAACATGTGCATACAGCTGATTAAGGTATGCCAAATAATCATTGATTTCATCTTCGCGAGCTTCCTTGGTCATCCAAGTAGCCCCTACTTTACCTGAAAAATTATCTAAATAAAAACGTGAGAGTGCTTCGGGAGCTACAATAAAATGCTTTTCGGGGTCAAGAATATCAAATTTTTTGATAAAATAAGCAGCCAATTGCCCATAGCCATGGCACACAAACCAGACCTGCTCGGTCTGTGCTGAAAGTGTACCTAGTGTAGCATAGCGTGCTGTACGTTTGATTTCAAGTGTATGCAATGAAGTCATTTCTGATAATAAAAATAAAATGTCAAATGATTTATTCGAGATAAGACATGTACATCAATTTTGTAAATTACTGATAATCAAGTGTTTATTTCAACTATTCATTAGCCATTACTAAGCCAATATTTCTTCTTTTGAATTTTCGTCTTCGCCCAAGTTTATCTTTGCAGAGATAGGCATATTTTCTTTTGAATGATGTACTCGCCTATAATTTTGCGTGTTTTTGAAAGTCAATTGGATGTTCTTAGTAACTGCTTCTTCTTTAAAGTCTTCTAAAAGTTCTAAAATATCAGCATCAATAAATTGGGCTCTTGTGCCATCAATGATTACTTGGCTGTGTTCATCAATGCTTTCAAGAACTTGCATCAGTAGGGGTTTATTTAAGAAAGAAACATCTTTGTTAAATCTAATTAAGTAATGGTTGTTGTCTTGAGTAACCATAATAGAAGAATGAAAGTTGGAGCGTATTACATAGAAAATACCTACTACAATACCTATGCCTACACCAATGAGCAAATCTGTGAGCAAAATAGCTATAATGGTAACCACAAAAGGGATAAACTGTGAGAACCCTTTTTTATAGACTGCTTTGAGCAAGCTTGGCTTGGCAAGTTTATAACCTACCAAGAGTAAAATGGCAGCCAGACTTGCCAAAGGTACCATATTAAGGTAATGCCATAAAAATAATATGGCCAATAAAATAAAAACACCATGTATAATGGCTACCACCTTAGTTTTTCCACCTGCATTGATACTTGCCGAGCTTCTCACAATCACCGAGGTAATCGGGATTCCTCCTACCAAACCCGCCACGATGTTGCCTGTACCTTGGGCTATCAGTTCACGGTCAAGAGGAGTTTTGCGCTTGTAGGGGTCTATCTTATCTATTGCAGCTACTGTTAGTAGCGACTCAATGCTTGCCACAAAGCCAAGTGTAATGGCCAATATCCATAATTGCGTATCTGCCAAAACGTGCCAATCAGGAAAAGTAAATCCCGCCAAAAAATCTTGATAACTATTGATAACAGGTAGCTGTACAAGGTGTTCGCCAGTTAGTTGATAGCTAGGAAGCCAAAACTGAAAACTAAGGTTGATGAGTGTCCCTATTACTACCACCATCAATGCTCCGGGCAGCCAAGTGAGTTTTCTAAGTCTTTTGTTGTATTCCCAGCCTATCAAGGTAAGCAAGGCAAGGCTGCTAATAATGAGTGCACCCCATTCAATATGCCCTAAGGCGTGGAGTAATGCAGTAAAAGTATTTTCATCTCCAGCTTCCTGAAAAGCCATACCAAATAGCTCGTGGTCGTAGCCCACTGCGTGAGGCAGTTGTTTGAGTATCAGAATAATCCCAATGGCGGCCAACATTCCTTTTATGACCGTTACAGGAATGTAGTATGCCACCAAACCCGCACGCAAAAAACCTAAAATCACCTGAAGAACGCCTGCAAGAAATATAACTACTAAAAAAGCCTCAAAACTTCCTAAACTTTCTATGCCTAATAGCACAATCGTAACCAAACCTGCCGCCGGCCCGCTCACACTCAATTGTGATTTACTAATCAGAGGTACTACCAAGCCTCCTATCAAGCCTGCAATAATGCCCGAGAAAAAAGGTGCACCCGAGGCAAGGGCAATGCCTAGACACAAGGGTATGGCAACCAAAAATACCACTAAACCAGCAGGAATATCAAAGGACAAGTTTTTGAAGTAATTTTCGGTGTGTATAACAAATTTTTGGTGTTTCATCATCAGGCAATCGTTAATGAATGATAAGTGGCTATGCTGTTGGTATCGAGATTGTTTAAAAATATATTGGTAAAAATCAATAATCAAATTTATATGATTCTTTGACAATTTTTGTGATTGTGTGCGATAAGATGAGCTAAATACTGTTTAGAACATAAATGCCAGCGGACTAGAAGTCCGCTGCTAAAAATTTCCGCAAAAATTGTCAGACAACCATCTATGTATTACTTCAGATTTTATGTAAATTAGCAAATATTTTTGAGAATAAAAATGATTTATCTCATTGTTATATGAATTAATTTTCGTTGGGCGTATTAGCTAATGAAGATAAAAATCGGGTATTGATTATCTTTGGTTTGTAGTGCATGTTAAAAATAAACTCTATGAAAGCAATTTTGATTAAATCATTTGGAGAGGCCGAGCAGCTCTACTTGGGCAAAGCCCCCACTCCCTCACCACTTCCACACGAGATTCTTGTGAAAGTACAAGCTACTGCGCTCAACAGGGCAGATACCTTGCAAAGAAGGGGATACTACCCTCCGCCTCAAGGAGCAAGCGAAATCTTGGGCTTAGAAATAGCAGGTATAGTGGCAGAGGTAGGCAGTGCAGTTACAAAATGGAAAGCAGGCGATGAGGTATTTGGCTTGCTACCCGGAGGAGGATATGCCGAGTATGCTGCAATACATGAAGATATGGCGATTGAAAAACCCGGCTACCTTAGCTTTCAGGAAGCGGCTGCCTTGCCAGAGGTTTTCTTGACCGCATTTCAGGCTTTAAAATGGCTTGGAAAGCTGCAACCACAAGAAAGCATACTCATTCATGCGGCGGCAAGTGGAGTTGGCACTGCTGCTATTCAGCTTGCCAAAGCTATGCAAGCTGCTCATATTTTTGCAACTGCCTCTGCTACAAAGCACGAAGTATGCAAAAACTTAGGGGCAGATACTGTGATTGACTACAAAAGCCAGCGTTTTGAAGACATCATTCAAGCCAATACAAATGCAAAAGGAGTACATCTTATCATTGATTTTATTGGTGCACCATATTTCAACAGAAACTTGGATAGCCTTGCCCTAGACGGAAAGCTGGTGATGTTGGCAATGCTCGGAGGAATGAACCGCGCTGAGGTAGATTTTGGAAAAATTCTCAGTAAACGCCTGCAAGTACTAGGTTCTACGCTACGCGCAAGAAACCAAGCATATCAAATTGCACTTACCAAGGATTTCTGGGCATATACTTCTCCGCTATTTGCCGAAAAAAAACTCAGACCCGTCATTGACTCGGTGATGGACTGGCAAGACGTAGTAGCTGCCCACCAGCGTATGGAGGCAAACCAAAATACAGGTAAAATAGTGCTAACACTCTAAAAAAAATGCTTTCCATTTTGCTACTTTGGCAAGTGGAAAGCATTTAGCTTTATTTTTTGAGTACTCAGAAATTGACAGACAGTTATTTGACTTAACTATTGTTTGATAATTAATTAGTTATCATCGCCTGTATCTGGGCTGGTGTTGCCTTTTCGCCCACCTTTGCCCTTATTCTCTTTTCGTGCTCGCATACGTTCTTTTTGGGCGGCTTTCATTTCTTCATATTTTACATTCTGGTCAGCGTCTAGTAGTGCTTTGATATTAGCATCGCGGTTTTTCTCGTTTTCTATACGGGCATTTTTAATTTCTTCTTTTTTACCTGTTTGCGCTTGTTTCTGCGCTCTTAGTTCATCATTTTTCTTTACGGCCGCCAAATTGATGTCATAAATTTTGGCTTTTTGGTCAACAGTAAGACTCAGTTTCTTCTCTAAAGAGTTGGTTTGGGCTGTGGCGCGTTCTTCTGCGGTACGTGGTTCTTTTTTGGGTCTTTCACCTCTTTGGGCAAATGCATTCATACAAAATAAAATACTCAAAAGGCTGATTAACAAAAGTTGCTTTTTCATACAGATATAAATTTTAGGAATTGATTATTGATTTTAAGTTGATAATTTAATACAAGTTAAGTGCTGTATTTTTCTACCATACTAACGAACTTACACACCTTGGACGCTATCAGCAAACAAAGGTTTAATCCGATTTTTCTTTTTGTAGAAAGAATTTGATAGTTCTACCTTTTTTTCTTTTTATTTGTAATTGGGTAGTGATGCGTTCGTTTCTATTGATTTTCACTACTTTGAGCATCTACCAACTACACCTCAGGGCTTTCAAGGATGCTCAAATTATTTACTTGTTTTAGTCTTACTTTACAACACAATCATGACCGATAAAAACCAAATAGCAGCTTATTTTCAAGACCTTCAACAGCGCATCTGTCAGGCACTAGAGCAGGCAGATAGCAAAGCCAAATTTCAAGAAGATGTATGGCAACGCCCTGGTGGAGGCGGAGGGCATACGCGTATCTTGCAAGAAGGTGCCGTCATAGAAAAGGGAGGAGTGAATTTCTCAACAGTACACGGTGAAATGCCTGAAGCCTTGCGCAAAAAAATGCAAACGAAAGCTACCGACTTCTTTGCCTCAGGAGTATCTATTGTAATTCACCCGCACAACCCACACGTGCCGATTATCCACATGAATATTCGCTACTTTGAGATGTCAGATGGCACGTACTGGTTTGGAGGTGGCATTGACCTCACGCCGCACTACATCACGGCAGAAGATGCGCAGTTCTTTCATCAAGCTCTTCAAAAAGTTTGCAATCAATACGACCCTCAGTATTACCCTGCTTTCAAGAAATGGGCAGATGATTATTTTTATATTACACACCGAGCAGAAACACGTGGCATAGGCGGCATTTTTTTTGACCGACTCAAAGCAGACACAACTCACGACAAAGTAGCAAGATTTACATTTGTACGGGCGGTAGGAGAGGCTTTTGCGCCTATTTATACACATTTAATAGCAAAAAATAAAGACAAAGCCTTCATAGAAGCTGAAAAAAACTGGCAACTGCTACGCAGAGGGCGTTATGTAGAATTTAACCTCGTCTATGACCAAGGCACTAAGTTTGGTTTAGAAACTGCTGGGCGCATAGAGTCTATCCTGATGAGTTTGCCTAAATATGCAAGCTGGCAATATGATGTACAACCTGCCCCCAACAGCCCTGAGGCTTACACGCTTGCGCATCTCAAAAAAGGGATTGACTGGTTGTGAATGTGAATTAGACTTAAACCGTGTCTTTATTTTTCTCAAAGGTAGGCACTCTTTATACGTTCGTTGATAAATTTAACTTGTGGACTAATTATGGTAGTAAGGAAAGTATAAATTATGAGTTGTGAAATGCGATTTTTTACTTTATTTTTATCAGCAACTTATAAGTAGAAATAATCAAAGTTATCATTTACATTTTCCTAAACCCAGCTACTAGACCTCTATCAGAAAGAAAAATATAAGTAAAATAAAAAACCACACCGTATCATAGCGCACATAGAGAAGGTTTTACAAAGTAAGATGTGGTTCGTCATTAAAAAATAACGGACTGCACTATGAGCCAAAAGTTGATGTAATAGACTAACACTTCTGCTAACCAAGGATAAAGTTCTCAACCACGCTATCCCCCCCAAAACATTTTCAAGCTCATTAAGATTAGGTGAAGAGATAAACAAAAAACTAATGATGTACTTTCTACTCAATTTATTTTTTATCAATATGATGACTGATAGCCTTGTTCTTTTTGATTTTAATACAAAAACGCCTGCCAGTAGCTGGCAAATAGTAGATGATGGCGTGATGGGAGGACGCTCCGCAGGGAAATTCTCTATCAATGCAGAGGGGCATGGCGTATTTGAGGGCAAAGTATCCCTAGAAAACAATGGAGGATTCTCTTCAGTACGGCACGGTCTCGAAACCAAACAAATCAAGGGCTATACCAAACTCATCATTCGCTTGAAGGGAGATGGCAAACGCTACCAAGTGCGCCTAAAATCAAGCCAAGCAGATTATTATTCCTACATTGCTTACTTAGATACTCAGAAAGACTGGCAGACTATAACTGTTCGTCTCTCTGAGATGTATCCATCTTTTAGAGGGCAGCGGCTCAACCGCCCCAATTATCCTGCTCAAGAACTATCCGAAATTGCATTTCTGATAGGTAACAAGAAAGCTGAATCTTTCCAATTGCTTATTGATAAGATTACTCTTCAATAAAAAGATTGTATAGATTACCCCACTTCATTTTAGTTCCTCCTTTCCACCCTATCAATCACGGTTACAGTGCCACTGCCCGAGTAAGAGTAGTAATCGCCGCTGTACATCGCATCGGCACTTACAGGACCCATTTGGAAAGTACCCTTGCTGACGGCACGTGCGAGGTAGTAAAATTCTTGTACAGTTCCTTTGGCAGTTGCAAAATAATTGATGCGGTCGTCTCTGATGTCAAAATGCAGGGGATAGTCCTTAGGTTTGAGCCAAGCAAACTCACGGGCTTCGCTGAGTCTAGGGTTTTCTATTTCTAGCCCTGCGGGCAGCATATCTGTAATCACCACATTTTCTAGGTTTCTGAAGTAAGGCTCGGCAGCAATGGATATTTTGACAATCACCAAGTCATTTTGTCTAAATACCAAGTTTTTAATTTGTTTTCCTTCCACATCGTAAAAAGTCTTGCGTACTTTGAGTTTGTTGTCCTCTTCTTTGATTTTTCCACTAGGGTTAAAGCCTTGCATCTGCCAGAAATAATACAAATTACCCTGCCCTTGTGCTGAAAGATTCAGTTGGGCATTTGCCAGGTTTTGGGTAAGTATGAGTAGCTTTCCGTTGTAAGTACCTATGCTTGCTCCATTGAGTGCAATCTGCCCCGTAACCTGATTGCTTTCATTGAGCTTTGCTAGTTTACCCAAAGCAAGCAATGCCATAGCATTTTCTTGGGTATTGAGCGAAGTATTGCTTTTGAGTTGCTCCGAAAGGCTTTTTGCCATTTCTGCTACTTGTGGGTTAGTGGGGTCGCCTTCTAAGAGGGCGTTCAAAGCAAGGGCTTCATCGCGCATTGCAGAGTGAAAACTTCCTGATAAGACTTGCTCAGAGCGTTCGCCCTCAAAAGCCTTGGGCAGTAAATTTTGATAAGTAGCCTTATCTCCCAAAACCAAATAAGAAGCTGCCAAAAGGTATTTAGAATCTAAGGCAAGCAATTGCTGATTTTCTTTGTAATAATTCATCAGCGAGACGGCAGGTTGCTTGGCGAGCGCCAGCACATAGAGCGAGTAAATAGCCTCTTTGGGTGCAATGTGTTTTTTGCGGCGTTTGCCTTCATCATCTTTAAAAAAGTATTCCTCAGTATTTCTGTTGTCGATTTCTCTTCGCATATACAGAAACATCCAATCGAGTGCCGTTTGAGGTACACTATAGCCCTGTTTTTGCGCTTCCAGCATGAAGTGTGCGGCATAGGCAGTCCCAAACCAATGCATATCATAGCCGCTCTGCCAGTAGGAAAGCCCTCCGCTATAGGTCTGTACTGCCAAGAGTTGCATAATGCCTTCCTGCACATTCTCACGGATTTGTGCCTCATACAAATCTGTATTTTTCGGGTTGGGGCTTACGGCCTTGATGAGTTCTTGCACATACAACTGCGGAAAGACCGAAGAAGTAACCTGCTCTACGCAGCCGTGCGGATATTCTAAAAGATACTCTAAATTATTGGTAAACTGCACCAATGGCGAGTTGCTTACTGTGAGTTTGCTCTTTACACTTGAAGGCAGTAGTTCTGTTTTAAGGTTTAGGTTAGTGCTGTTGCCTGCGGCGATTTGCCCGCTACCTGCTTGCTTGGTGAAGCCCGAAATAGGGCGAATGTTGATGTCTAGTTTTTCGCTAAAAGTACGCCCTAGTGCCTGTGCAATGACTTCTACTTTGGCACTGTCCATCACTTGCCCTGCTTCTATCTCAAACTCTACTTGTGCCTCTTGGTTGGCTGGGATAGGCACAGAAAAAGTATTTTCAGAAATCACCTTCAAGGCATTGCTGGTTTTTAATTGTACTTGTGCCGTAGTGCTTTGGTTGGTGGTATTGCTGAGAGTAACAGGCACTTTCACTTTGTCTTTGGGTGCAAGAAACAAGGGCAAACCAGTAGAAACCACCAAAGGGTCTGCCACTACCATATTTTTAGCTGCCGCTCCAAAAGCACCCTCTTTGTAGGCAACTGCCATAATGCGCAAACTGCCTGAAAACTGTGGTATGTCTATGGTGTAGCTTGCTTCGCCTGCGGCATTGGTTTGTAAGATACCGCTCCAGAAACTTACCAACTTCACACGTTTGTTCACCATAGGGTTGTTGCGCCCTTCCAGTGCGGCATAACCGCCTCCTGTGGCAAGCTTACCTAGGTTTATTTCGGGAAAAAGCATAGGATACAGGTCAAAAGCACCTACTTCCAAGGCTCTTTTTTGGTAAAAATAGCCGTGTGGGTTGGGGTTTTGATAGTTTTTGATTTGTAAGATGCCTTCATCTACCACTGCCAGGGTTATTTGCACCCCTGCTTGAGGCTGCTGTGTGCGTACTGTGATGGTTTGTTTTTGGTTAGATTCTGTTTTTTCTACGGCTATGATGCTCAAATCTAGTTTTGTAGTTTTGTTTTCTACTTTGATGGGCTGAAAGCCGTGTGCTACAGCCAGTGGGATTGCCCCATCACTGACAGGCTTTATGAGAGTAGCCGTGATATAGACATTGGGCAAATGCTCGTTAGTGAGGTCAAGGGTAGCACTTGCACTTTTATTTTTGGTATCTAGGTAAAAATGTTTGAATACCTTGTCTTGCTCTACCGTAACAAGCAATCTGCCATTGAAAGGCGTAGTAAAAAGTACTTTTGCCTGCTCGCCTACTTGGTAGCTTGGCTTGTCTAATTTGATTTCTACTTTTCCATCTTTATTTACTTGAAAAGAATTTCCACTGGTGTAGTCATATCCGTATGCATAAAATTGCTTTGCTACAAAAGTTTGTGTGCCTGTTTGCTTTACCCTTATTTCATAGTCGCCTGAGATTTGGGGCGTAAAATTATACGCCATTTGCTGATTAACCTGGATTTCTTCTTCTTTTACGAGTTCGGCTTGTTTTCTTGATACATAGCGGTAGTTCATGCTATAATCACGCTCTAGCACCGTTTGCCATTTGTAGCGGATAACACTTACCGTGGCTTTAGTGCTGGTAAGGGTTTCATTTTTGCTGATGGCTATGAGGTTGAAAGTAGCATTGCGCCCCGTGCCTACATAACCTTCATCGGTTTGTAGCCCTACAAAAGTATTTTGAGAAAACACATCAAAATTGATACTTCGGCTAACGGGCCGCCCTGTTTCGTCATAGACGGTGGCATACAAATTACCCTTGAGCAAGCCCAAGTTTCTGTATTCATTAGAAAGCAAGAAACTATGGTAGGCTTTGCCTTCTGCATCAGTGAGTCCTTCGGTATTTTTATACTCTAGATTTTCTTCTGCGAGGTATCCTTCATTGTCGCGCTCAGATTTAAGTCCAAAAGAATACTGTGGATAGGCTTTGGGCTGAAAGGTTACTCTTGAGAGTGAGAACATCAAATCATAATTGCGATTGGCAGCAGGAGGGCCGAACAAGTTTACGGCATTGAGCTGTACCCTGATAGAATCATTTAATTGGAAATTTTCTTTTTTGAGGGTTTTGAAATCTTTTTCCAATAAATTCAAAGCAACTTTGATTCGGTTGGGCATAAACTCTTCTACGCTGATAGATTCCGAAGCCAAGTATTGCTCCGTAACGCTATAGACCTCTGCCAAGTAAGTGCCTGTAATGGCTGAAGCTGAGAGTGCAATACTGGTAGAGAAAGCACCTTGAGCATCTAAGGTGCCACGCATACTGACCAAATCTTTGCCGTTGGGTAGTTTGAGTTTAAGCAAAATAGGCATTTTGGCAGCAGGTTTCCAGCCTTTGCTTCTTACTACTACATTCAGGTTAATGCTTTCGCCAGGACGGTAGAGTGTGCGTTCGCCATAGATGAAAGCCATATAGCCTCCCTTGCGGTCGTAGTAGCCATCAGTGTCAAAGCCATTTTGATTGACTGTGGAGCGAGAAAGATAGAGATAATTAAAATCATCATTGCTTTGGGCAGTGATGAGTTGAAGATTTTTATCGGGGTGTTTTTTCTTGATACCTTCAAACACTACTACGCCCTCTTTGTCGGTATTGGCAGAAGCTATCACCTGATTGGTTTCACTGATGAGGCTTACTTTCAAGCCATTGAGGGGCTTGGCATCTAAGAGTGAGTTAGCAAATACATAGACATCTTCGGTGGTTTCGCGGGCAATAAAGCCAATATCAGAGATAGAAACCATGGCAGAGCTATTTTTCCAGAGTTCTTCTGTAGAGCTAACTTTTATCACAAATACACCACTTTGGCTTTTGAGTTTGTCAAAATCTAGGTTCAATACCCTAAAATCGCTCACCATTGGGAGGGTTTTGCTTTCATAAATCTCCTCAAAGATGACTTCTCCGTAGTTGTAATAGCGGCTCTTATAACTGCTTGCATTATCATAAAAATAACTATTTTCTCTCAGATGATGCACCAAGTTATTTTCAAATATTTTATAAATAGTAACCCTCACCTTTTCTACATTATTAATTCTAATCCCTATGTTTTTACTGCCTTTGCTGCTGAGATAGTGGGCTTCTTTGTTGAGAAAACTAATGATAGGCCGCGACTCCCCAAAGACTATCTCTTGCCTGAGGTCTTGCTCTAGTCCTGCTCCAAATACACCCTGCATTTTTTTATCTATCAAAAGCGTGTAGGCTTTGCCTTTGAGAAAATTACCTTTGATGACAAAGCCATTTTCACGGGGTGCTACTTCAAAAACCATTTTAGGAGAAATATTGATATGGTTCAGCACATTGACCAAACTCACCGATTGATTGGTGCGAACCAAAATTTGCGGCTGGAAATTTTCATATTCTGTCAGTACTTGTTCTATACGCAGAGCTTTTTTGCTGGGGGTGGTGAGTGTTTGGGTGATGGGCTGCTTACTCACAAAATTGCTTTCTTCGCATTGTATGCCTGCTGCTAGGTTAATTTGTAGTTCTTTTTCTTCTAAGTTGCTTCGGTTGCTTTCTTCTATGAGTAGCTCTATCACCTTGCTAGGCGATTGGTTCAGCACACGGATTGCGGTGATTGCCTGCTCGCCTACCATAGCCGAAACAAGTGCTTGCAATCCATTGGGATTGACTGCATAATTAAAATTGAGATTGATGCGTAGCTGATTGGTCATTCGCTCATCTATTGCCCAAAAAGCCTCTGTACTTTCTACTTGGAGGTAGGTAGTATGAAAATTAATGATTTTGCTGGGGTCTGTGTTGGGTTTTTTGTCTTTATTTACAAAGGCAGCAGCATTAATCACTGCTTGGTAATCAGTGCTTGCCTCAAAGCCTTTCTCGGGTGAGAAAATGACCTCCGAAGGAGATACCCATTTGAACTTACCTGCCACACGGGGTGTAAACTGTAAGTAAGCAGTAGTGTCCCATACACCAAGCAGGGTATCGCCTACCAATGATTGGTTGAAAGTGAATTTGAGGTTGCTTTGCGGACTGACTTCTTCCTTAAAGTTAGTTTGTGTGATTTCTAGGTAGTTTTTTTGACTACAAGTACTGAACAGAAATACCAAAAAACTAAGAAAAACTAATTTGGCTACAGATATTTTCATATGTAAAGTGAGTTACGATAATAATTTTCATAAATATTTTAAGCAAGGTAAGTAAAAAAAAGAAATACACAAAATAAGATGCAATGGTAAATTTATTAACCTATCTGTAGTTTTGTGGTAGATTTGTGAAGTAGGATTTCAACTGGTCTATCAAACCCAAGTACCATAACTCAATAAGGGAAGTATAAATTATGAGTTGTGAAATGTGATTTTTTAAAATTATCATTATCAGCAACTTATAATTAGAAATAACCGAAGCTATTTTTTGTATTTTCCTAAACAAGCGTAGCGAAAGATTGATTTTACAGACAATACATCACATTTCAAAAAATATGAGAATAGACATCATCACTTGTGTACCTAGTTTATTAGAAAGCCCTTTTGCTCATTCTATCACGCAGCGTGCGCAAAGCAAGGGTTTGGTAGAGGTGCATATTCATGACCTTAGAGCCTATTCAGAAGATAGCCACAAAACAGTAGATGATTATGCTTTTGGCGGTGGGGCAGGCATGGTACTAATGATAGAACCTATTGCACGCTGCATAGAGCAGTTAAAATCTGAAAGAAATTATGATGAAATCATCTATTTTACTCCAGACGGCACTCGGCTTCATCAAAAAATGGTCAATCAACTTTCCCTGAAAAAAAACTTGATATTGCTTTGCGGGCATTACAAAGGAGTAGATGAGCGTATAAGAACGCATTTTGTAACTCAAGAAATCAGCATAGGCGATTATGTACTCTCAGGAGGAGAACTTGCCGCCGCAGTGCTTGCCGATGCAGTCATTCGCCTGCTTCCAGGTGTGCTTTCTGATGAAACCTCAGCCCTGACCGATTCTTTTCAAGATGATTTGCTTGCCCCCCCTGTCTATACACGCCCTGCCGAGTGGCGTGGATTGCAAGTACCTAATGTTTTGCTCTCTGGCAACCATACCAAAATAGAACAATGGCGTGAAGAACAAGCTCTTTTACGTACAAAAACACGCAGACCTGATTTGCTAGAGTAGAAAAAGCTTAACAATTCAACGCCAAACAAAAACTAATCCTTCTGCTTATTGTAGTATATACAAATTATGTTTAAACAATTAAAATCTTAGATATGAAAAAGATTATTTTATTTTCACTCGTCTCTGCATTGGGTGTGGCTGCGCTTTATTTCTTCAATGTCAGTACTCAATCTTCTGACACGCTCTGCTGCGATGCAAATGCTACGCAAGCCTTTAATGAATTTGCTAGCCAAGAGGCATTTGTAGCAAAGCACATTGCGCCAACTGCTTTTACCTTTAAGAGTAATGCGGGAGGAGAAATGGTAAGTTTTACAACTCCAGACGGTAAAACCGCTAGTGCTTTTTTCCTAAAAACTGCTAAGAAATCCAAAAAATATCTGTTCGTATTTCAAGAATGGTGGGGACTGAACGACCACATCAAGCAAGAAGCAGAAAAGTATTTCAATGATTTGGGAGATGTCAATGTACTCGCAATAGATATGTATGATGGCAAAGTGGCTACCAAACCCGAAGATGCAGGAAAATATATGCAGGCTGCCGAACCAGCACGCCTAGAGGCGATTGTGAAAGGTGCTATGACTTTTGCAGGCAAAAAAGCCAAAATTGCTACTGTGGGTTGGTGCTTTGGCGGAGGCTTGTCGCTCAATGCCTCACTACTGGCTGGCAAACAAGCCAAAGCCTGTGTGATATACTATGGTATGCCCACCAAAGAAATAGAAAAACTCCAAACACTCAATACCGAGGTACTGGGCATCTTTGGCAAGGAAGACACATGGATTAATCCCGAAGTGGTAGCAGCATTCGAGAAAAATATGGCAACTGCCAATAAGCAACTCACCGTAAAAATGTATGATGCCGACCACGCCTTTGCCAATCCAAGCAACCCAAAATATAAAAAAGATGATGCCCAAGATGCCTACACTGCAAGTTTGGCTTTCATTAGAAATGGGCTGGCAAAGAAGTAATATTGCTAATTCAGGCAGATAAGCCTTAGCACCGCAATACTCTTCTGTGCTAAGGCTTATTCTTCTTGGGCTGTGCAAAAAGTCAATCTGCATCAACTACTATGATGATTTATAACTTTTCTGTGCCACTTCATAGCTTACAAGTTGTATTGAAAGTTAGGAATCATAAACTTATAGTACACTCATTATCAAAAACTTAGCGCGTAAAATGACGGTAACCTCTGATTAAAGTGTGTATGCTTTGAAAACTCTTTCACTCCACTGCTCCTAGCTTGCAACCTAAGAACTATGGAGTGAAAAATGACTATTTCGTCATAATATAATCTTAAAAAATTCATCAAACTAAGCCTCAAATCAGTTAAAAAGAACATATCCACTTAGCTGCAGGACTACAAAAATTAATAATTATTACAACTCACTCAAGCGTTTCTTCACCTCATTAGAACCCAAGAACACCAGTAACCCTTGCATCTGATGTGGAGGGATACCCATACCACTTGTCAAGGAAAACTGTAAATTTTGCCTAATGTTAGAATAAGAAAAATGCGGTTTTTTCTCAAAAAGCGCATCTAGTTTATCTAAAAGATTTTGTAAATCGCCTTGTTGTGCCAAATTTCGGAGTTCTTCAATGGTGGTTTTTATAGGGTTATCTTCTTTTTTAAGTAGATTTTCTAGGCGTTGCCCAAGGCTTTGTGCTTCTTTTTCTTGTGCATTTTTGAGCATAGCAATCAGTTCGGCATTTTGTACTTGCTGTGCTGCCAGTATTTCGAGTAGTTTTTCATCAGAGGTATTCTGATTGATGGTAATATTTTGCCCATTGATGGCAGTAACTACATTATGATTTCCATCTATTTTCACTTCGTTTCTCATAAGCCATTGGAATTGTTGTCTGTATGTGGTGTCGGTTTCGGTAGGTTCATCTAAGTTGATGAGCGATTTGGTTTCATCTAGTAGCTGAAAGGCCTCGTCAAAGGCTCTTCCAGAGGGTTTGCCTTCAGGATAGTGTAGTAGTACAAAGTTTTTGGTGCTGCTTTCCTCCAATACATTGAGCTGAGGCTGTTGTTTGCGTTTGCTCAGAGGGTAAACACGCTCACGCACATACATGGCAAGGTCAAAAAATTTAATGTCCTTTTCATCAGCCTGCAGGTAAGTGCCTGCCAAGCCTTCTACCAGTGCAAAAGTAAACAAACTCACAGGCGTACTGGTGAGGGAAGTTTGCTGTGCGTGAGAGGCAGTCAGCACTACACGGTTAGGCTGGGTTTTGAGCAGACTTTCGGGGTCAAAAGGAATGGCAGTTTGCTCGAGCTCATCGGCAGTGATACCTCCTGCGTGACAGCAATCCAAGAGCAACAACATTTTACCTGCTTTGATTTGCTGTAGTTTTGCCACAAAGTCGCTTCCTGCGAGGGCAGTCGTCTGCCAGTCGGCTTCAGTAGTGTCGTGGCATATCAAATAATGTTTTGCCTCTTTGCTGCGGTAGCCATGCCCTGAGAAATAGACCCACACCATGTCTGCGGCCTTGGTAGCGGTTCGGGCAATGAGATTATCCAAGGCATTTAAGATTCCTTGCTTGCTTGTCTGTTCTTTACTAAGACAAGTGATGTTATTTTGAGGTATTTTCACTCTTTTTTGGAGTTCGTCACTTATTTTTTGGGCATCTTGGGCAGTGATAGCCATTGCCGTACTATCGCCTTGGGGTCTTTGCCCTATGCCTATGATGAGGGCGTGTGTATTTTCCATCATTTCTTTATAGTTTAATTCTATCTATATGTAAACTTCTACATCTATTCTTCTACTAAAACCAACTCTAAAAGTTTGACCTTAGTAAAACGGTTGTTTTAAAATTACCAAAAGCAGCTCAGCAACTGATAAAATTTATTGATTCTTTGACAATTTTTGTGATGGTGTGCGATAAGATGAGCTAAATACTGCTTAGAACATAAATGCCAGTGGACTTCCAGTCCGCTGCTACAGATTTTCACAGAAATTGTCAGACAATCACTCTTTTTTCTTTCCAAATGCCACCCTCAGCCCTCCTGTGCTTGTACCTACAAGCAGGTCTGGCAGTTTATCTCCATTCAAATCTCCTACTGTGGGAAAAATACTTGCCCCTAAGTCTTCTTGGTAAGTCTGAAAATCAAGTGGGTTAAAAAAGTCAATCTTATGTGCTTTCCAAGTTTGCTCAAGTTGCTGTGTAGCATCAGGATACCATCTCAAAAAGCCTTCTGCATCACTTGTAAGCACATCAAGCACGCCATTTTGGTCAAAATCTACTAACGTAGGAGTAAGGTTAAACTTAAAATTTCCTGCTTTGATGCCGCCCAATGTATCAGTGCGTGGAAAATAAGTAGGTGGACGGCTTTCAAACCAAGTAAGCCCTCCACGCCGTTTGCCCATCAGAATATCCACGCCTTGCGAAGTGCCAGAAGGCAAAATAGCAGGAAAATCGCCATACTCCAAATCAATATAAAGTTGCGTGGTTTTTTCCTTGTCAAAGACAAATTCTTTACCTTTTGAGGCTTGATTAATGAAAAACACCATTTCGGTTTGCCTGCCTTGGGTATAGACCAGCCCGAGGTCGGGCAGTTGGTCGGCATTGATGTCATAGACAAAAGGTTTGGTATCTGTAATTTGCCACTGTGATAAGTTCAAATAGTCATCTGTAATAAGTTTAAAATGTGCTTTGGTACTTGTGCCAATGTTTTCATAATAATACAGCCTAGCAAAAAATTGATTTCCTTGTTTTTTGCCGTGTTCCCCAATGATAAGGTCTAAATCTCCGTCAGCATCTAGGTCAATGAGCAGGGGGAAAGCATTTTCACCTACTTCTATCATTTCATTTTGTAAAAAATCATCTTGTTTGAAGCGGAAATCAGGCTTTTGGGCAGTGCCTTCATTTTGGTAATACCATATAGAATGTTGAAAATCAATTTCATTCTCTTGATTGAGAAAAGCATTGGGACTTGCGAGAAGGTCTATTTTTCCATCTTGATTGATGTCTTCAAAAAAAACGGCTGGAAAATTGGCAATTTCAATGGGTTTGTCAGGTGGAAATGCCATTCCCACTGCCTCAAAACGAGCTTTTTGGGCGGTGCCTACATTGGTAAATTGATACAATTGAGGGCAAGAAATTTCTCCAATCAAGGCATCTAAAAGCCCATCACCGTTCAAATCTTGCACCGCAAGCGTAGAACCCACGTGCGTAGTGCGAGTGGGCATGGCGTAACCTCCATTTTTATTGGGCTTGGGTGCTATGTCGCAGTCATAGCCAAAAGTATATTGCCCACATTCTGTACCTTCTATCAGTCCACCCCAGCAGGTGGTTGTGCGTTCAAAATCTTCCAGGCTTTGGGCATTGCTATATTTTTCTTGACTCAGATTTTTGTGCAACTCTAGCCAACTGCCCTGCCCAAAGTCAAAGCAAAGCACATCTAGGTCGCCGTCTTGGTCTATATCTGCAATGATGGGAATGTCTAAGATATTGACTTGCAGGTTAATCATTCCTTTGAAACCTTTGGTGCGGACGGGGTCGAGGATTAATTTCCATTGTGGAGGAAATTGTGGAGAAGTGATGTTTTGATATACTTTTATACCAAAAGGGGTATGCGTGAAAATGTCAGGTCGCCCATCTAGGTCGTAGTCTTTGAGCAAGACCCAGCCTTTGAGGTCTTGTGGGAAAAACGCTTCGTATTCAGGGGCATATTCGTAGGAGTCATCTTTTTTTAGGAATGTAAAGACTTTACCTGCTGTGCGTTCAAATACTACCAAGTCGGCTTGTTGGTCGTGGTTGAGGTCTATGCTAGAAAATTGGGCAGAGTTTAGCCCACCTGCCCAAGGTAGCTGGAGGGTTTTACCATATTGTGTAACAGGAATAGCTTGTTGCCATTCAAAAAATAAGGTTTGTGCAGAAGCACTTTTGGCAATACCCAATAAGGCAAAAAAAGAGGCATAGACAAGGTTAAGTTGATATTTTTTAAATTTATTCATCTGAAAATCAATATTTTACAAAAAAGTTTATTTTTTTTCTCCACTTTGCATAGTTCACTTTGTATATAGCAATGAAACTCAAAACAAAGAAACACTTTTACTAAAACCTAACCATCATCTAATCGGAAAGCTCTACCAAAGTTTTATTTTTGGTAGGGTTTTTTTATGTAAATAGCTGCTCAACGGCAAGGCTACGAGATAGACAAAAAACGGATATGCCCCCACCCGGTAGCGTGCCAGCGAGCCTAGGTTGGGTGTAGCCAATGCAGTGATACTGAGCAGCACCACCAAGTACATAACGACAGTCAAAAGTAATAAAGCATCAATTTGCTGGATTTGAAAACGCCTCTGATATACCTTGTTTGTGAAATCTACCACAGCCCAAATACTCAGCAATAGCATGAAGGTATTTTCTAGCCCGTAAATAATTTTTAATTTATCTGTACCTACTTCCCATATAAAAGGGCGGAAAAGTGCCGAAACAAAGGCCATTGGCACATTTGGCAAAATACTACTGAATGTTATGTCAAGTGTGATGTAGCCTCCTCCTCCCCAAGTAGTGTAATGAATGAGGTTTTCGGGTTCGGAAAATATATAGCTTAGGTTGTGGCTTTGCACAATTGTCCAGAAGAAATTATTTAAATAAAGTAGTTCATTGCTTGTGGCTGCTAGTGCAAGCAAGCCAAGTACAATACAGAGAAGTATTGATGCTTTTGCGATAAGAGGTATTTTTAAGCGTGAAAGTATTTTAAAAATTTGCTGACTTATGAGCAAAGTACCCACACAAATAGCCAAAGCAATCAAATAATAAAACCTTACTAGATTTAGAGTCCAAACACAAACCACTACCAATAGGAAAGAAGAAATATGATAGCCCCAAGTCTTTTTTTCGCTATTTTGATAGGCAAGTAGCCTTGCTACTAAAAAGCAAAGTGCTGCCATGGCAAGACTTTCTTTGGTAAGCCCACTGCTGAAGAGCAACATACTCGGAAAGCACAAAAAAGCAAATGCAGCGGCATAAAGGCTGCTTGGATAGCGTTTGCTGAGTTCATTGGCAGCAAGCCACATACCCCAAAAGCTCAGGAAAGAGAAGTAAAAACCTGAAATCCAGAAATTATCACCCGTCAAAAGATTAAAAATACTGACAAGTTTTACAGTGGTAAAATTTCGGCTTACTTCCCAGAGATTACCCAGCATAAAAGGCTCTAGCTCAGGCACATACTTATTTTGAAAAAAGACTTCTAAGAATAGAAAAAAATCAACTCTTGCCAAGGCACTCAGCTTGCAAGCATCATAAAAATAGTTGAGCGAATCGCCTATGTTGCCATAATATACCAAATACAGCCAATTGTAAGCTGCCCCTGCAGAAAGTTTGAGTAACAAACCAGGAATAAAAATATAGGAGAGAGGTTCTTGGCGATACTTTTGTTTTAGGCTTACCGCAAGCCCAACCAAAAAAATAATGTGTGAAATGTATAGCCACATGTGTTAGAGATATAGACTTAAAAAAATAGTTTTTGATAAAACCTAAGTAAACCAATCCTGAAAATCTCAAAATAGTTTTAATCTGTGTACAAAAATTAAATTTGCCAAGTACATTTTTTGAATAAGCAGCTACATAAGAGATTGCTCATTAATTATTTGTTTGGTAGTCCCAT
>CAYZQI010000076.1:0-22294 GCA_964480455.1 uncultured Cytophagaceae bacterium | reverse complement strand
ATTATATCAAAATAGTTGGAGTTTAAGATAGTATCTAATGCTTGCACCAGAGGGGTACTATTTTTTTTTTGAATACGAAAGAAATTGCTCTTAGCACAATCCATAGATGGTTTTGGAGTGTGTGCCAAGTGCCAAAATGTTTACTCAGAATGAGTGCCCTATCCCAGAGCGATTTTCGTAAAAATTTTTTTGAGAAGCCACCTTGTTTATATTTGGAAAGTATCAAATGTGTATGCCTGATACTGCGTGTCTGCTTCAAAACCTTGATGACCCAGTCAATATCGGCACTGTAGGCGTGGCGAAGGTCATAGCTAGGAGCGACTTCTTTTTTGACAATGATAGATTGATGACAAACCACCATACCTTTTGAGAAGTGTTGCCAGGTAAGCTGTTCAGGAAGTTGGTGCGGCATTACTTCGCTTCTTAGCCCTAAGTAATTTCCTTCTAAATCATAATAAGCAGCCTCCCCATAATAAATATCTGCAAAGGGCGGTTTTTCAATTACTCTTGAAAGTGTGTCAGGTGTATCAATAGTGTCTCCTGCGTTCATAAACCAAACATACTCACCAGTTGCTTTTGCCAATCCTTTGTTCATGGCATCATAGATGCCTTGGTCGGGTTCGCTTTGCCAAAAATCAATCTTATCTTGGTATTTTTTGATGATTTCAGGTGTTTGGTCAGAAGAATTACCATCAATGATGAGGTACTCTATGTTAGGATAGGTTTGTGCCAATACACTTTCAATGGTTTCGTCTAAATATTTTTCAGCATTGTAAGTTACCGTGATAATGCTTACCAAAGGGAGATTTGAAGTCATAATGTAAATTGCTAGTACCCCAAGCTTTTGAAGCCTTAGGGTACTACAAATGAGTTAAAAATCTGACTAGTTATCTTAGCAGCGTGAGTTTTCGGGTTTCTTTCTGTAAGATAAAGTCTGAAAGCAAGCGATATTCCAATTGTATGACATAGACACCCGTAGGGGCATCTTGCCCCCTAAAAGTACCATTCCAAGTATCCTCTGGGCGGAAGGCTTGATAAACAAGCTCGCCCCACCTGTTGTAAATTGAGATTTTGAAATCTATAAAATACAGTCCAAATACTTCCAGTTGGTCATTTAAGCCATCTGCATTGGGCGAGAAAGCATCAGGAATAAAAATACGTGGTTCGCAATCTGCCCTTTCCTCTACAATAAAGGTACGCTTCTCTATACAGTTGAGCGAATTAAGTACCTCCACAGTATAGCTACCCGATTGTGTAACCGTAAGGGTAGGGGTCTGAACATCAGTATCAAGCCAAGTGTAAGTTACATCACGGCTAGGGTCGGTAATGCCTTCTCTTGCATCAAGCACTACGGGCAGTCGCTCACCAAAGCTAGAGCAGATATCTTGATTAGAAATAATCTCCACGGGGTCAGCATTGGGTAAAATTTCAATTTCTGTTGCTATGCTTGCACAATTATTGGCATCTGTGTAGCTTAGGGTGTAAAAACCAGCCGCATACAGGGCAGGGTCAAGGGTGGTAATCACCTCACCGTTTAGCCTAAGAGTACCTCCTACGGGATTGGCATTAAGTGTAACTGCCCCTCCTTCTTGACAATAGACCAAGGCTAAATCAATAAAGCTAGGTGGTGCAGGCGTACTAATGTTTTGCGAAATGGTATTGGTACATTGCGTAACTTGGTCAGTGAAAGTATAAGTAAGCGTATAAACTCTTCCTGCTACGAGTGCAGCAGGGTCAATTGCTGTTACAGGGTTGTTATCCAATGTAAATGTACCTCCTGTCCTATTCACACGGTCGGCAAGTGCAAAGGCAGGTTCATTGGGGCAGTAGAGTTCGTTGAGGTTTATAAAGTTAAGTATTGGAAATGGAATCACTTGAAAAGAAGCATCAATACTATTTTGACAGTTGGTATTTGGGTCTGTGTAAAGGTAAGTAAAAGTGTATGTCTGATTGGGTGCTAAGCTTTCAAAGCTAAAATTCTGGGCATCTCCAAAATCATCTATGGAAGTTTGATTGAGCAAAAAACGCCCTGTGTTGGTATTGGCAGGGTTCACAAAGTCATAAAAGTTTATAACCTCATTGGCACAAAAGCGGTTAGGAAAGTCTATAAAAACAGGAGCAGGCAGCGGATTGATTTGTAGGGCTTGCTCAATGCTATTGACACAACCCGTGCTCGCCTCTGTATAAGTATAGACCACCGCAATAGGCTGACTCTGGGGTAAAACACTAGGGTCAAGGGTGCTAGTAGCTACGCCATTGACTGTAAAGCTGCCATTGCTAGTATTAGAAGGCGTAACTGCCTCAAATAGGTTTATGACTGCCTCGTCTTCGCATATTGCAGTGGGTAAGTTGATGGTAAGTACAGGCAAGGGATTGACTACTACTTGTTTGGAAATTTGATTGTCGCAACCCGTAGTAGCATCTACATAATTAAAAACAACTGTATAAGTACCTGCACCCAAAGTAGCGGGATTAAAAGTAGTTGCGGCTGTCCCATTGATGGTAAAAGAGGAAGAAGCGGGCTCATTGGGCAGTACAGTTTCAAGGAGTTCTACTGGGGTCGCATCTGCACAGTAGCTATCCCCAAGGTTTGTAAACTCTAGCGTGGGTCTTGGTACTTCATTGACCGTGATGCTGTTGGTAGAGCTACAGCCTACAGCGTTGGTGGCAGTTACAGTATAAACGCCTGGCTGATCGACTGTAATCACTTGAGTATTGCCTCCATTAGACCAAGTATAGTTTACATTGCTACCAAAGTTGCCTGCATCTAATTGCACATCACCATTGGCGCACAGAATAGTAGTGCTGTTACCTTGAAAGTCCACGTTAGGAAAAATAAGAACATTTACATTTCGTCTGATTTCTACTTCACGTGTGCCACAGCCTGCTTGAATCGTAACCGTCATCACGACCTCATAGTTGCCTGGATTATTATAGGTATGGTTTGCCACTTCACCTGTAATCTCTGGTGAGCCATCACCAAAATTCCAAGTATAACTCAAAGCTCCTTCGCCTTCGGCACTGAAGTTCATCTCTACGCCTGTGCAACTCTGTACGCTGCCTGTGTTGGTAGCTATGTTAAATTCATCTTCTATGATGGCCCTAAATTGTAGATTTTCAAAACTTGCACCTGCTGTGTAAGCATAGCTTTCTCTTTCTCCTATACCATAGCAGTAGGCAATTAGCCCATTAGGACACTCTACCACGTGGCTACCGTTTGCTATTTTAACCCTAGCAAAAGAGTAATCGGGACAGTTGGGAAAAGGCTCAAAATTATTTGTACCCAAAGTGCTACCATCTAGGCTTACACAACCTAAGTCTTCAGTTTTAATGATGATATTGACAAAATGGTCGGAAAGGTTATTGGTAGTTACGGTATTAAAGACAGCTTTGGTTACGGTTTGATTATTGGGGTTTAGTACAAGCATAGAAGGGTCTCCCTTGGCAAGTGTATTACCATCAAATTGAGGTGGGAGTCCGTTGCATTGTTGTCCTTTCATGTATTGAGTTACTGAGATGGGCGCACTTGCCGAAATACATCTAGTTGTGAAATCATTTACATTGATTTCGTGAAAACGCCCATTGAGTCCATTCCAAGTAATAGGTGCCCCGTTTACGGTGGCAGTGGTGCTAAGGTCTTCTCTGAATATTCTGATGAGATAGCCACCTGTCTGCTCAAGTGAGAAACCTCCTCTGCTCCCTTCCCCAAAAGGAGTTGCGAGATACTCTGTGCCCCAAGTAAAAGTAGGATAGAGCTGCGAGAAGATGTGGTCGCACCTAGTACAGGTTAAATCGGGTACGTTGGCACATTGCACGCCTGCAAAAACGGCAAAGGTTTTGCAATCATCAGTAGTGGTAATGATTGTACCGCTTATATCAATGCCTGCTAATTGCACTTGGTAAGTTTGCCCTTGATTGAGTGTTATATTTTGGACAGTGCCATTTGGGTTGGTAATTTGTATGGGTGTGTTGTTATCAATCCCCACTATCATGTATTGCGAAATATTAGAGCCGCCTAAATAAGAACTGACTACATAGGTAGGCTGCACATCGAGGGCTGGCTTGGGCAACACTACAGTTGCATCAGTGGTATTGGCAAGGTTATTAATGGCAAACACAGAAATGGTATCTTGCGACAAAATACGTACTGCATTGTTTTTGATGCCTGCCCCTACCGAGTGCGCTATATTTACAGGTACATTTACCGTAGTAGTACTGTTGGCAGTTACGCTAAAATTTTGTGAAAAGCCTGAGCCGGGTATGGCTACTGTACCAGAAGTATTTTTTTGTGAAGTGATAAAAAATACGAGTGCCTCTGGTGCGCCAAAGTTTTCCATAAAACCCATCCAAAATTCTTTACCTGCTGTGCTAAGTGATTGACTTTGTGCGTTAGGTAGTGAGTAGAAAAAGAGTAGGCAAATACATAGATACTTTGTAATGTGTTTTTTCATGTGTTATATGTCTTTAATAAACAATTATCAATATTCAATTATCTTTACTGAATAAATCACCTGTACTAATACTAAGTTAAGATACTCATAGGATGAGATTTATAAAAAAACAGATAAATTAACCCAAAATTATAAATAAATCTCAAAAGACACCTCAATAAAATTCTAAAAATATCTCCATAGTACTCAAAATAACTTTACTCGTGATGAACAATGCACTTAAAATTTATATATGCTTTCTCAACTTATGTTTGCTTTTGGTAGGGTGTGGGGCTGCACCTGCGCAAATAAAACCCAATACAGATACTACCAAATTTACGTTCAAAAAATATACTGTTAAAAAATACGCAGGTACTTCTGGTGCTTGGCATTTGGAAGTCTATCAAAACTATCAAAAAGTATTTGGGCTTCAGGCAGACAAAGCTGGTCATTTACAGTATGTGGCTATCAATGGGCAGACTAAGGGAGATATTACACAAGATGGCTATGCCAATTTGATTTTGCAAAAATATTTAGATACACCACAAGAAGAAGTAGCTTGGCATATTCTCTCACTTGCACCAGATGATTTTCAAGAGATTACATCCCTCACCACACCATTTGGCTCGCCTTGGTTGGCAGATTTTGAGCAAGATGGTAAATATGAAATCATTGTAAAAGATTATGTGTTTGCCAATTGGAATACAGATTTTTTGAGCTCACCTTATCACTTGGTGTATCTTGTATTTGAAGATGGGAAGTATGTACCTTCTCAAGAATTAATGCGACAGGCTATTCCAGAAAATTTAGAGGCAACTGCTGCCAAAATTAAAGCTGCCCAAGAAGCATTTTATCAAAAAAGCAAAGCTACTTATCCCTACGAAGTCAGTGTGTTGGGTGGCGAAGCCAATCAGCGTTGGAGTTTTATCCCTCCAGATTTGTGGGCTACCCTTTTACAGTTGTACTACACTTCACACGGCGAGTTAGCACAAGATTTCCTTAACCAAGCGTGGTATGCCCCGCTAGAAGGCAAAGAAGATTTTTGGAAAGATTTTCAGATGCAAATCTCCAAGAGTCCTTTTTGGCAATACATCAAAGATTGGAACAATACATCTTCTTTGGGTGAGGAGTGAAAAGTGGTTTTTTTAGAGTTCTAAAGATCCTGAAACAATTGACCATTGAAGAACAAAAAAGAAGAACACACTTCTTGTCTGTTCTTCTTTTTCCGTAACGTTTATTTTAGTTTGATGATAATTTCAGGTGCTTTTTTTCCTTTCTCGAGTGCTTCGAAGTTGGCTTCCATTCTGAGGAGGTTATCACTTTCTTTATAGGTGTTGATTTGCTTACTGTCATTGGTAATTTTGGATATTTTCCTATCAAAAGTAAATTTAGTTTCTATTTTCATCATTTTGCCCATCATCTCACCCATTTGTTCCATTCCTTCCATGGTGTTCTCGGTGTCCTGTTCTTCAGCGGGGCGAGAAGGATAGTAAATAATGGTTTTCTTACCTTTTTTTACGAAATATGTATGAGGTTTCTTTTCCTTTTTCTGTGTTACTTCATCATTATCTTCCTCATTGGGGAGTTCGCCAGGGGTAAATCCGCCACTGCCGCCCATGTCAAAGCCTTGCATGCCAGGCAAGTCTTTCATATTGTCCATTTCAAGTTGATTGTAGGCTTGGTTAAGTGCCTCTAGGTTGTCAAACTCAAAAGAAATCGTGAAAGCACCTTCATCTTGCCCTTCTATTTTGAAGTTTCGGATTCCCTCAATGCCTATGTCTTGCATTTGGTCTTTGGGTAAGTTCTCAAAGTCGGGCATTTTGCTATCAGTAGTATCATCGGGGTTCATTTGTTTTGCCATATCCATCATGGCACTAAAATCAAATGAACGTTTCATATTACCAGAGAAATCTTTGTTAAAATGGATTTCTTCTTGGACAGTACAGGCACTAAGCTGAAACAAAAGCCATAGTGCAAAAAGTATTAAAGGGGTATTTTTCATAAAAATTATTTAATTTGTTTTTCAGTTAAAATTTAAAATAAAATCATCAATTGGTTTGAGTAGGCTATCGATTCGCTATCAATTAAAATATGTTGATTCCTCTACTCAATCATACACTTTGTCCTTCGACAACTGGCTAATCTTCTAAGACGTTGCTAATGAACGTGCTTTTAGAGAGCAACCACAAAATCCAGCAAAAGATAGCCCAATGTAGGTAGATGGGGTAAAAATCGCGTGTATTTTCATAACGTAACTCTACGATTTCAGTTTTTTCATAGCTATTTATTTTTTCAAATACCTGCCTAAGGTTTTGATTGTCGGCAGCCCTAAAAAATACTCCTTCGCCTATTTTAGCTACTTCTCGCAGCGTACTTTCGTCTATGGTATTGTCTATGTATTTTTTTTCACCAAATAACTTAGTAGATATAGGTACGCGTCCTTCCTTACCTACTAAAATACTGTAAAGCTTGATACCATACGAAGCTGAAATCTGAGAGACAGTGATAGGGTCGAGGCTGCCTGCATTGCTGTCTCCATCGCTGATAAGAATAATCACCTTTGAGTCAGATTTGGAGGCTTGCAAGCGATTGGTAGCTATGCCAAGGGCGTTGCCTATGGCAGTCCCACTTTCGGGTATCAGGAATTGATTGATACTTTTGATGTACTGCTTTAGCATTCGATAGTCGGTAGTAAGTGGGGTGAGTGAGTAAGCCTTACCCGAAAAAAGCACAATCCCAATTCTATCATATTGCCTACTTTGTATAAAGTCTATGGCCAGTGCTTTGGAAGCTTCTAAGCGGTTAGGACTGAGGTCTTCAATCATCATAGATTCTGAAATATCTAGTGCCAAGATAATATCTATGCCCTCAGAGGTTTGCTCTACCAAGGTGTTAGTTTCTTGGGGGCGCGCAAGTGCTATAACAATAAATCCGATACTTGTGCTGAGCAATATATCAGGTATAAACCTCAAAAAACGAATGCGAGAGGGAGCTGGGAGAGCTTGTGTAGATGATATTTCTATTCTGTTGCGTGCGGGCAAACCAAATCTATTGCGCCAAAGTAAAGCAAAAGGTACAAGTAAAAGAAAATACAACGCCCAAGCATACTCCCAACTAAAGCTAATAAACGTATTGGGAGAAAACCAACGCCACGAGAACCATTCCCATTCTAAAAATCCTACTTCCATACTTGAGAGATGCTATGTGTTTTCAGACTTTTATTTCTTCTTCTTCTTTGGTCAGTGCTTCGGGCTGTTCTCTTTGTTTAGGAAACAACAGCGAGGCTACAATGCTAATGAACAAAATCCCAATAATGATATAAAGTGAATATTGTGTTTTAAAACCAAGCTCTTTGATGAAATCGCCTAGAATCATTTTTGTACCAATAAAAATCAGCAAAAATGAAAGTCCAGTTTTAAGATACCTAAATAGATGCATTAGATTAGACAAGAAAAAGAACATAGAGCGTAAGCCCATGATAGCAAATATATTAGAGAAAAATACGATATAAGGGTCTTTGGTTACTGCAAAGACGGCAGGCACAGAATCAATCGCAAAGAGAAGATCTGTAAATTCAATGATAAGTACTACTAAAAACAAGGGTGTAAGGTATAGCTTTCCACTTTTTCTGATAAAAAACCGATGCCCTACAAAGCGGGGAAATACCAGAAAGTAGCGTGAGGCAAGCCTCACTATGGGATGTCGGTCAGTTTCTATTTTTTCTTCTTCTTCTTTGGTAAAAAGCATCTTCAAACCTGAGAATAAGAGCAAACCCCCAAACACATACAAAATCCAATGGTATTGTTGTATAAGTGCAGCACCTACAAATATGAAAATAAAACGCATAAAAACTGCACCTAAAATACCCCAAAGAAGTACTTTTTTGTAAAACTGCTCACGCACACCAAAAGAGGTGAAAATCAAGATGATTACAAAAATATTATCTACCGAGAGAGAGTATTCTAAAAGCCAGCCCGTGATAAACTCAAGCGACATATTGTTGCGGTAACTTTGAAGGCTTCGCCTGTAGTCATCTTTGTCGTAATAAGCAAGTTCACTTACATTATCAACGTATTTATCTACGATATGACTTAGGTCTTCAAAGCTATCAATACCGTGTATTTGATCGCCGTTGAATTTAAGGAAAAAGTAAAAGCCTACTGCTGTCAAAACCCATACGACACTCCATATAGCCGCCTCCCTGAATTTGACAACATGATTTTTTTTGCTAAATACACCCAAGTCAAGGGCAAGCATTGCAGAGATGAACAACAAGAAAGCAGTGAAGAACAAAAATTCGTTAGATGTCATTGAATCCTATATTAAATCTGGTTTGTGCAAATCAAACTCTATTCCAATCCTACAAAATTACAAAAATATGGTAAAAGTATGTCATTTGTAAGTGCTCGGACAATTAAAAATACTTTTTATTTCATAGCTAATCAACTCAGATGATGTCTTGAGAGCATTTTTTGCGCCTACCACAAAAGTTTTTTAACCGACAAGGCAGACAAGTTATTATTTATTGCATTGAGGTAAGTTTTTTATATCTATGCATAGATTTTAACACCTTTAATTTTTCCATTCAGATTAATTTTCCCTAAACTTGCAATTCAGGTTTCGATTTAATTCATTTGGTTCTCTGACAATTTTTGTAAATCATAGTATTTTTTACTTGATGTTGTTTTGTAAAAACCTGATTATCAAACTTGTAAGGTTTTCAAAGCCTTATAGGTTTATCTCCCACACAAAATTTGTCAGAGAACCATCTATTTAAAAGACACAGTAACCCAAAAACACAACAATAACTTTGGTATGGAACATTTTTTAATGCTATTTGGTTTTGCGCTGGCTGCGTATGCCGTAATAGGAAATGATGCAATACAAACCCTAGGTACTTTTCTTAGTTCCAATAGCAAACGTCCTTGGTGGGTTTTATGGCTTTTTTCTTCTACTATTTTAGTTGGGGTGATCTTGTATGGTTATTTTATGATAGGAGACATTTCTTTTGGAAAGTTTGAAGGTACTTTCATCAAAGAAGGAAAAAATATCTATCCAGAGACCTTCTATTGGTGGTACATAATTCCTCCTTTTGTATTGCTTATCATTACTAACTTTGGCATACCCGTGAGTACCACTTTCTTGATAGTAAGTGTCTTTTCACCTGGTTCTATTGAGAAAATGATTATGAAATCAACCTTGGGCTATGGTTTTGCTTTTGTGGTAGCCATTGTCGTTTACTTGCTTATTAGCAAGGTGGTAGAGAAATACTTTATTGAAACCAACAAAGATGATAACCCTCACTGGGGCTGGGTAACTTTGCAGTGGTTAGCGACAGGGTTTCTGTGGAGCCAATGGCTCTCACAAGACCTTATCAATATTTTTGTTTACCTTTATCGCCCACTCAATGCAGATGCAAGCACATCAAGTTATCATATCCTTGGAGCTACCTTACTTTTGGTATTTTTTCAAGCCATCTTGTTTTATTTTCGTGGAGGTGCTATCCAAAAAATAGTTACAACCAAAACCAACACCACTGACATACGTTCTGCTACTATTATTGATTTTATCTATGGTATGGTATTGCTGCTATTTTACGGACCTATTCCTATGAGTACTACGTGGGTATTTGTAGGTTTATTGGCAGGGCGCGAATTTGCAGTCAATCTAAGGCTCAAAATCAAGAGTACCTCTGCGGTAGGCAGAATCGTTTTTTTTGATTTATTAAAAGTAGTAGCTGGACTGGTAATAAGTATTTTACTCGTGCTTTTGATTACATTGCTAAAACCTTAACATCTTTTTTAAGCAAGATATAAGCCTTGGTAGGTTGAAAAAAACACTTATGAAATAATGAGGCATCAAACAAGCGAAAGAAAGGTTTCGCTTTTTTTATGCCTTTATCAATAGTCTGTAAAGCAAAAGAATGTAATTTTTTATGCGATTTGTAATATAGTAGGCAACCATTTTACAAGAAAGCAAGTAATAAACGTATGTAAGTTCTATACTAATAATCAAAAAAACTATTGTATGTCAGCCTAACAATAAAAATAAAACATGAAAAATATCATCTTTGACCAAATAAGCCCATGAAAACCATCATTACTTCTATCTTTTTTACCTTCCTTACACTTGCTTCTATTGTTACCAGTGAGTACTCATTGATGATATTCAAAAATACACAAGAACGAGCCCTCAATACCAAATTTTCATTTTATTATGGCTGGATAGAACAAGAGGGGGTAAAACACTTTTTTATACAAGAAAATCACATCACCCATACACAAACACAAGAAGCAGGTCTTTCCCCTGCACTCAATCAGCCAAAAATGAGTAGTGTGTTAGAAAAATCACTACAAAGCGTTTGTAATCAATGCAAATTGATTTCTTACAAACAAGCCAATATTTATAAAAGCCTAAACGCCGTGAAGTACGCAAAAAAGAAACTGCTTGCCAATAAAAAAAATGTACTCACAATCGCATTGATGTAATCCCTGAGGAAGGCATGAAAAATAACTTTATCAATTTTAATCTATAAGTTGCTGATAAAGAACGAACTAGCAATTCATATTTTACTACAAACTTATTCATAGTTTCTTTCTTTTTATCTCTCATCTTCAAAAAAGCCAATAAATATTTTTTTTGGCTTTTTTATTTTGTTTTTTTGAAAGCAAAGTTACTTTTGTATAAAAAAAAAGAAATAATGATTGAAATAAAGTCTTTTGTATTTAATCCTTTTGCAGAGAATACTTATATACTCTACGACCACACCAAAGAAGCTGTCATCATTGACCCAGGCTGCAACACAAGCGAAGAACGCGAAACCCTCAAACGCTTCGTAGAAACGCAGGGCATCAAACCTGTAAAACTACTTAATACTCACTGCCATATAGACCACGTGCTAGGCAACCAATTTGTAAAAGATACTTTTGGTATAAAGCTCTACATGCATACCCTAGATATACCTACCCTCAAAGCCTGCAAACCCATCTCTGATATGTATGGAGTAAAACCCTTTGATGAATCTGAACCTGATGAATTTATAGAAGAGGGAGATACCATCACATTTGGTGAATCAAGCCTTGAGGTAATTTTTGTGCCTGGGCACGCCCCAGGTCATGTTGCCTTTGTGCATCAAGTAGAGAAGTTTGTAGTAAGCGGTGATGTACTTTTTAGGCAAAGCATTGGCAGAACCGACTTTCCAGGCTGCAATCACCAAGATTTAATTGATAGTATCAAACAAAAAATGTTTGCTCTTGCCGATGATTTTACAGTATATTGTGGTCATGGCCCCACTACGACTATTGGATATGAAAAAAAATACAATCCATTCTTAAACTAAAACAAAAGCAAGCCTAACAGCTTGCTTTTATAACTTACATGGCAAAACAAAAACCTCCTTTCAGAAATACACTCATTATTACGGGCATCATTGCAGTTTTTTCTATCTTATTTGCAGTAGTAGCCTCTTGGAATATCCAAAGTTTTATCAACACTGCCCAAGTAGCCAAAGGCAAAGTGATTGGCTTTAAGCCACAGCGAAAAGTATATCGCCCCGTAGTGCGCTTTACTACCGCAAAAGGCGATACCGTCACCTTTACTACGCCCATCGGTTCACAAGACACTATGATAGTCAAAACAGGCAGCCCTGTCCGTGTGCTATACCACCCAAAATCCCCTCAAGATGCCAGCTTAGATGATTTTTGGCATCTCTGGACAAGCCTCATTATGATAGTAATATTTGGGGTTGCGCCTTTCTTGTTTATACTGCTGCTCAGGTTTATCTTGGTGGATAAAAAAATTAATAAAACTATGTAAGATTGATGTATTCTTTTGTGAGTTATTGAATTTTTTAGTTATTTTTGTGGCGCAAATTACACATTAAAAACTAAATTGACACAAGATTAACTTCATAAGCTCATGAAACTTGCTAATACTCTTAACTTTAGAAAACAAACACCATTTTTTAAGCAGCCATTCTTCAACTTGCTTCTGTATCTTGTACTCATTCAGATAAGCTGGAGTACAAAACTGAACGCACAAAACCTTGAAGTCATTAAAAATTTAATTAGCAATGTAAACATTACTGATGCAGATAAAAGCAAAATGGGTTATAGTGTGGCGATACTTGATGATGTAGCAGTTGTGGGTACTCCTCGTGCAAATCAAGCAGGTACACAAACAGGAGCGGTTTATATCTTTTATAAAAATCAAGGAGGCGATAATGAGTGGGGATTAGTAAAAAAAGTAATTAATGGCACAGGTACTAATGACAGCGAACAGACTTTCACCAACTTGAGCAGTTCTGACACTGAATTATTTGGTTCTTCGGTAGCTATCTTAAAGGATGTCATTTTTGTTGGGGCACACTTTTCCAATGCGGGTGGAACACAACAAGGGGCAGTATATATTTTGGAGAGAAATCAAGGAGGAAGTGACCAATGGGGTGTAGCCAAGAGAATTGTGAATGGAGTGGGTACAGATGATGCCTTTAATACTTTTGTCAATATTTCAAGCAATAATGGAGATGCTTTTGGCTGGGCTTTAGCAGCACACGGCAGTACCTTGGTAGTGGGTGTACCTAGTGATGACCAAGGTAGTGCTTTTAGTAATGCTGGGGCAGTGTATATTTTTGAACAAGATTTGGGGGGAACTAAAAACTGGGGCTTGCGAAAAAAGATTGTTTTTGGAAGCGGAACAAATACAGCCAACCAACTTTTTATCAATCCTGTAGCTCCTTTTGGTGTAGCAGGTGGAGGCTTTGGCTGGTCAGTAGGAATTTATGGTGATAATCTTATAGCAGGGGCTAGAATTGATAACCAAGGGCAATATACAGGAGGGTCAGCATTTATTTTTAATCGTAACCAAGGCGGAACTGATAATTGGGGAATGGTGAAAAACATCATTAATGGCACAGGAACAAATACCGCAACACGTTACTTTCTTGAGAGTGACATCTTTACGCTCGGTTCTGCATTCGGAGAATCCGTAGCTATTTATGAAGATGTAGCAGTAATTGGACATACCTTAGACGGAGACGGAAGTTTTTGTGGCTGCACTGGTGGAGGCAATGGGGGTGTAGGAGGGTCTGTTTACATTATCAATAAAGATGAGGGTGGCATAAATAACTGGGGAATTGTAAAACGAATTTTAAATGGCGAAGGCACTTCAACGGGGAATAAAGTATATTTGGAAGAAGGTGGAGGCGGAGGTGATTGGTTTGGCTTTACTGTGTCACTCCACCAAGATAAACTTATGGTAGGGGCAATTTTTGATGTAGAAGGTGGGGCTGATAGAGGGGCAATTTATCTATTTGATAAAAATAATGGTGGCACTAATAACTGGGGTTTCACCAGAAAAATAGTCAATGGTGATGGTATAAATACTGCGCAAAGACTGTACATCAATGAAACAGGCACTTATACCAATAATCTAGGTTATTCGCTGGCTCAATACCAAACTACCCTAGCCCTTGGTGCATTTGATGAAACTCCTGAATTGGGCAATACTTACATTATTGATGAACCGCTCGTGCCGCTTTCATCATCACTACTTCATTTTGAAGGGGCAAGGCTTAATGAACAAGAAGTGAGTTTGTCTTGGAGTGTATTGTCAAATCAATTAGTTTCTGAATTTATTATTGAATTTAGCAAAGACGGTATCACTTATCAAGAAGTACTAAAAATAGACCCCTCGGCAGGAGATAATCAAACATCTGGGGCATATCAGTTTGACATTCGCCAATCAATGGCAGGATATTATCGCTTACATTGTTATTCCGAAAATGAACAGATTTTAACGGCTATTTGCTACATAGATGCTCACAAAATACCGTTTCAGGTAAAAGTATATCCTAATCCGAGTTCTGAAAGCATCAATTTAGCATTTGAAGATAGTTTCAAACAACTCTTTGTAAGTGCCACTGTATGTGATGTGCAAGGAAAATACCTTATACAAAAACAAGGAGAACTTCAAGTAGTATCAGATTGGATTAGGAATTATTCTGAGCAATTAAAAACTGGAACTTACTTACTGCAAATACAATCCCCAGAAGGAAAAGCACAAGAAGTATTCTTGAAATATTGATTCTTAAAGAAAGGCATCTTTGACCTTACCATTTTTGCACTTTTCTGATAATCTCTTTTTCTTCTAGTCTTATTTTGATGAGGTACAATCCTTGAGGGTAGTTTTCCAAGTTGAGGGTATTTTGCCATTGAATAGTGTTTTTCTTAAAATTTTCGCTCATTACTTTTATACCAAGCATATCAAAGACATTAATTTGCAAGTCACCTAATCGTGGGTGGTTTATCTCAAGTTTGAGATTACTGACAGTAGGATTGGGTGATAAGTTAAGACGGTTTTCAAGACCATCAAGAGCCAGATTATTGACTATCGGTGCAATAGATGTTCCTTGAATCTCACTAAAATCAGAGTCTATCCCTAACGTACTCAAAGCACGCACACGATAGAAATAAGTAACATTAGGAGTAATGTTTGTGTCTGTAAAATTTAATGTACTCCCAGCACCTGCCGCCTGAGGCAACCTTACCAGTTCTGTAAAGTTCCTTGTATCTCCTTCTGCGCGTTCTATCAGATACCCGTCTTCACTTGCCGAGGCATCTGTCCAAGTCAAAGCAATGCCCTCTCTTGTAGTAGCCTCTACATTAAAATCTGTGGGTGTCAATACCTGCCCTAGTACCACCTGTGAGGTATCCGTTGTGAATGTCAATTCTGGAAAAAAAGGATGTGTAATCACACAGTAATACTGCCCTGTTAGCGAAATATCAAAATTTGAAAATGAATAAGTAGAATCGCCCTGAATCACAGCCACAGGATCTGCTTCTCCTACCCTATACCAAGTATATTGCGTATTTTGACCGCTTTCATTGAGTTCAAGCGTGGTAACTGCTCCTTCATCTATTTGAAGGCTGTTTTTAAGAAAGCGAACCGAAGGGTTTTGAGGGCTGTAGTTTAATGGGTTTCCTAAAAATATCAAATTAGGTTCTAAGTCTTTGAATGAGAGTGCATTGTTTTGCACTTGCAAATCCACAAGAGGCAAAGCAGATAAATCGGGGAGGCTTGCAAATTGATTATTTTCTAATCTTAGCGTATTGAGATTAGTAAAATTTTGTAAGCCTTTAGGTACAATACCTTGTAGCATATTATCATTCAAAAAGAGCTGCTCAAGAGCTACTAAATTTTCAAAACTCTCAGGGATTTCTCCTGTAAGTTGATTATTGTTAAGGTTCAAGTTGGTCAACAACGATAAACTCCCAAAAGAGGCAGGAATTGCCCCTGTAAGTTGATTATTGGATAAATAAAGCTGGAGTAGATTGACCAAATTACCATAATCTTCAGGAATTTCTCCTGTGATACTAGTAATGGATAAATCCATCAAAGTTAGATTAGTAAGATTGCCCAAAGTTTCGGGTAATGTACCTGTGATAGAAGTATTTTCAAGAATACGAATTGCCTCTAAATTGCTTAGATTTCCAAGGGAAGATGGAATACTACCACTTATTGAGTTACAAAAAGTAATATTTAAACTTGTCAAACTTTCAAGATTGCCAAAAGATGAGGGAATAGCACCTTCTATGCCATCACAAAAGGATATGTTGAGTAGTTCTAAATTTGTCAAATTGCCCAATTCCTCAGGGATTTCACCTGTCAAACCAAATTCCAAAAATAAAGTCAAGGAGGTAAGTCCTGTTAAATCTCCTATTTCAGCAGGTAAACTGCCAGTAAGGAAATTAAAAGTGCTACCCAGATTCACTACTCTATTTCCGCCTACTTGTATTAAAGCCCAAGTATCATTTACGTCATCTGGCACTGCGGTGGTATTGATGTTTTCCCAGCCTGTTCTATCAAGCCAGATATCTCCCCCTGTAGCATTATAAAAAGCACGTAGGGCATCAAAATCTTCTTGGCTTACTTGTGCAAAAGCACTAAAATTAAACGAAAACAGCATAAAAATAAGACAAGTACAAAAGAATGCCTTTGACATAGAAATTGTAGATAAATAAAGTACGACCGTGAACAGATATTCAAAAATACATAATTCTCTTAAATTTTGAGCCTTCTACAAGTTTTGTTTAGTTTTTTTCTTTTATGCCTGATAATCTACCAACTGAGTAGATAATTTTGAATAAAAAATTAGAATAATCATATTTTTACTTTTTTTATTTCAGTTTTTTAAATGTATAAATAAAGCGATAAAATATTACATAAAAGCCTTAAAATCAATAAACACATAACTATTTGGCGTACATAGCGTTCTGTCATTAGAATTTAATGAGTAATAATGATGTATCAAAAAAATACAATAATAATAAAAAGGATTACTAATTTTGAACGTGAAAAATACACGCAACATTTAGTAAGCCTAGACGCAGACGACCGCTACCTACGCTTTGGGCGCAATGTAAAAGATGCTTTTATTCAACAATATATTGCCGAAACTAACCTCAAGAAAGATGCTGTATTTGGGGCATTTACCGAAAATTTAGATGCTATTGGTATTATACATCTTTCTTTGCACATTAACCCAGAGGGTATCAAAACTGTAGAGGTTTCTATGAGTGTATGCAAAACACACCGCAAGCAAGGTATTGCGCATACCCTTGCCAAGAGAGCTTGGGTATGGTGTGAGGCACAAAATATTGATGTGCTTGAGCTTCAATGGCTTACCAACAACCCCGCTGTAAGCAAAATGGTGAAGCACTTTGGCGGAAAAATAGAGGGACAAGCCGTAGAGTATGATGCCCAAATCCAAATGGAAGGAAAACGCATAGCAGTCTGGAAAAATTGGTTTCTGAGCCAAGTAGAACTGCTGCACTATGGCTGGAACTACAATCACCAACTCTGGAAACAAATCAGAAAGCAACTGCCCAACGAAGAGGAAGATTTGCAGGTAAATTAAAATCTAACTCAAAGAATATAGCCGCTTCAGGCGGCTATATTCTTAACCCACTTCTAAAACTCCTTTAACACTCAATCACAACTCTTGAAATGCTTTCATAAAGTTATCAGCTATAAAGGGTGCTTGCGGACCACCCATTACACTAATCTTTTTATTGTCTTCGGGTATTTTAAGGCGCACCGCAGGGTTTTCATACAAACCAAACAAACGCTCTAGCTTTATCTGAATGGGATAGGTAAGTGTTTGTTTGGTTTTAGTGATGGATTCTCCCAGTTTTAAAGTGATTGTTCTGAAGCAATCATTACCTCCTATATGATATACAAAACCTCCTCGCACGCCCTCTTTTGTGATATAGTAACCCTCTACTTTAAAAAAAATATATCCCTGCGACCAAGTCCAGAACATTCCGTACAGCGGGTCCAATGCCCCCACTTGTTTGCCACTGTGATTACTTACTGAATCTATGCCCACAGAAAACTGTATTTTAGCAAGTTGATGCTTTTTGGCTATGTTATCCAGTATTATGCTAGTCTGATGCGTATCTTCATCAAGTGCAACCAAGTAATATTTTTGAGGCATGGAAATTTTCTCTGCTTGTGCATTTTCTAACTTTACATTGCCCAGATAAAACTGTATTTTGGTGAAAATGAGTGAATGTCCATCGGGTAATTTGTAGGGTGTTTGTAGCTCTAGGGGCTGCTCTAGAAAGCTAAAATTGAATTGGAGTTCAAGGGAAGTATTTTTTTGTTGTGCGCTTGCAGCTATTGAATACAGCAACAGTACAAATACCCAACTTATCTTGTGTTTTAGCATTGATTTGAGTAGCATAATTTAAATCTAGGTTACTTTTCAGTAACTTAGATGAAAACAATGCCAAAGGCAAGAACGTTTGGTGTGATTTATACCCAAACCAATTTGGTTTGGGAAATGGGACTACTGAAAATCCTTGAAAATCAAAGAAATCAAATCCTGTAAATCCTCAAATCAAGTGAATCTTGGTATAATTTTAACAAAAGCCGACAAATTTTATGCTCTTATCCACCTCAGGGTAAATAATAGATGATTTATACTCCTACAAAAATTAAAAAAATAAAACTCTGATAAGTAAGATGTGAGTTATAAGTTGTGAAATCTGAGCTTTTAATACATTCATTATCAATAACTTAGGCAATAAAAATGTAAAAGTTATTTTTTACTCTTTACTAATCAAGCATTTACCCCCCCCCCCATTTGCATTTTTCTATGATTTTCTATGAAAAAAATTTGTAAGTAAAAATATTTTTTATTATTATTGTATTATCAATTTGCGCTATGAGAAGGAGTAAATCAGTGATATTTCCTCTTTTCTCTTCATACATACTAAAATAAATTTATTTTTTACTCTATATTTAGTTAGTAAAACTATCTATCAATAATTCTTTGTGCTTGCACAAAAAATAAATGATTTCTTATCACCCTATTTTAAATTTTTATTCAAATTAAACCTTAAAAAACTATGAAAAAAATTATCTTTCTTTAGCGTATTGTCTATGCTTTTCTTGGCTCAGATAACCCAAGCACAATTTGTAAGTTCTGGCAACTCGGTCAATGGCAATATCTGGTACAATGGTACTGGCAAGGTCGGCATTGGAACTACTTTCTCAGGTGCATTGCCTGCAGATGCCAGTCAGTTTCGCTTGTTTGTCAAAGATGGCATCCGTACCGAAAAAGTAAAAGTGGATTTAGCAACTACGGGCTGGGGCGATTATGTTTTTGAATCTTCTTACCAATTACGTCCATTGGCAGAATTGGCGGCATTTATCCAAAAGCACAAGCACCTACCCGAAGTGCCTTCTGAGCAAGAACTAGAAGAAAAAGGCTTAAACCTTGCGGAAATGCACAAAATCCAGATGGTCAAGATTGAAGAACTTACCTTATATCTTCTGGAGCAACAAAAGCAAATAGAAGCCCTGCAAAATGAAATCAAAGAACTTAAAGAACAATCCCATGAAAAATAAAATAAAAGCTAAAAACCATACGATTGTGTTTACCCAAGCCTGCCTATTGCTAGGCTTGGGTATATTCCTCACTACCTGCAAAGACAAAGAAACCCCTGATCCCTGTGCTGGGGTAGAAAGAGTAAGTGCGGAGTTTGTGATGGGGCAGAGGATTGCTTATAGTGAACTACTCGCGAATCCTCCTTTTAGTATAGATACCCTAGTAGCAAGCGATACTGCACTGACAGGCATGGTCTATTTTGAAGCAGCAGAACTGGGAGAGGGTGTTACGTATGAATGGCAAGTAGGCAATGAGCAAAATACCTCTACACAAAGACAATTTTTCTTGGTATTTGGCGACCCAGTCTATAATATTCCAGTAAGATTGATTGTAAGACGACCTAACTCCACTTGCTTTGCCGAAGGCACAGATGCGGATACCCTAGTAAAATACCTCACAGTGATAGAGAGATCAGATAATCCTATCTATGGAACTTATGAAGGCTCACTACTTTCTGACCCTAATGATGTATTTGAAGTCACCCTGCTGTTGGCTACTCCTACTAATCGCTTAATTATCAATATCAATAAAGGATGTAATCCATTAACTTCTGTGGGAGGTAATTTTGCATACAAACAATTATTTTTTCACATATATTACTTTGCAGACAGAGGATGTCTTTCCCCCACGGGCTGGGCAGTGCTAGATGAGCAAGACCCTGATAAGGTGCGGATTAACTTTCGTAGCCGTACTTTCTCTGATGTAGATGCGCCTTTTATAGAAGATGTATTTATCGGTACTAGGAAAGAATAGAGAACTATTTTCAGTAAAAACTTAAACAATCATTCGATATGAAAAAAATTATAAATTTTATTTTCTTATTATTGCTATGTGTAACTCATCTCATAGCACAAGAAGCCCCTTGTCCTCCTAATGGCATTAGCACTGATCCCTCTAATCCTGTAAACCCTCAATTTCCTGATTCTACGATGAGTGCCTTTGACTGGACAGCTTCCTCCTATACGGTTTACTCAAGTACCATTACTGGCAATAATATTCAATCCCCTTTTTTTAAAATCAATAATGCCAGTACAGTAAGTTTTGTATTGGATAAGGATAGATTACCAAAGGATGGTTGGGAACTTATCAAGTATGATTTTGGTACGCCACAATTTCCAACAGATTATGTGTATTTGGTCTTGTATAACAAATATACAGGTATTTTAAGGGTTTTTGTAGCAGGTGACACCCCTACAAGTAAAAATGGTATCAGGATATTAATTAGCTTTGATGAACCACGAACAGAATACTATTCTTCTGCTTTGAGTAGTATTTATGAACCCATGCCCATGGATAAGTTTGAGAAAGACTCTCAAGGTTTATCTCCTAAGGGTCTTTCGGTAGATAGGTATTTGAATGGCAATGGCAATTGGCATTATGCCGATTTTTATATTGGTTATGACCCTTGTACTTGCTTCTATACATCAATGTTGTTTATTGATATAAAATTGATAGATACTGCTTCCATTACTTTAACTGGTTCTATCAATGGCACAATGACCAACATTGATGATAATAACAGCCAGTCAGACCCAAGCTGGTCTTTTTCTGATGCACTCAATGCTGGTGAAAAAGCAAATAAAACATTCAGCAGTATAGACAAATGGGTAACAGCACAAGAGAGGGCTTTGGACATAGAGGGCAAGACCGAAGCACAACTCGAGTTAGAGGGATTATTTGACAAACTGACTAAGAAAAAAGCACTAAATGAATTGCAAGAAGCAATCAAAGGCAGTGGCTTTCTGAAAGCAGGTCTCAAAGCTGCTCCCTATATTGGTGCTGCTTTTGAGTTGGTCAGTTTCTTTTTAGGGGGAGGAAAAAAGCCAGACGGACCTCAAGAGGTGAAAATTATGCCTATGTCTATTCAAGCAGATGTAAAGCTGAATGGTACGATTGAAGGTATTTACCCATATAAAGACATTTCATTCAGTACCCCAGGCTCAAAAGATGTAATAAACCAAGATACAATACTTGACTTTTACCCTCACTACAACGAAGTCTTAGGCGTAATGAATATTATGAAAACACCGAAGGCTTATACTACTCCTTTATGGGATTACTTTTGTGTATTTGGGCCCTGTTCACCAGTTCCTGCGGGTGCTAGATACAAGCTTGCAGAAGACATTGAGTTTGTGCTTAACCCTGCTGCGGGTTTTAAGCCCAACCCAGAGATAGAATTGGCTTGGCGTGTTGAGTATGCATCACCTGATGGTTTTTTTCATCGTAATTTTCAAACGCCACTCACGCCTGCTTCTTGCTTTAAAGATTATGCTGTAAATGTTCCTATTTTTATTTATGCACCCACTACAGCGCAAGTATTTCTAAAAGTCTTTGCCAATCTAGAGAGAGAAGATGCAGACGGCAATACTCAGAATGTATTATGGGTGAGTGAGTATCCTGTTGAAACCATCTCAGATGTTGTAAGCCCCACAGTAGTAGATTGGAACTCTGTGGGTAGTACACTTGCCACCAATCTTGAGTTTCTTTCTCCTAATCCCAGGTATATTCTTTTTAGCCAAAGTGTATGGAAAAATATCACTATCGGAGTAGAGCTTATTCCTTCTAATTCATTTCAAACCTACACACTGACTGCTGGTGGTGAGATTATTTTAGAGGAGGGAGCAGTTATCAATCCAGGCATCAATCTGGTTGTAGATTTACCCACTGCTTGCCAATCTAACTTAGCCCCAGCCCCACCCTGATTCGGTGCAGGCTTTTTGTACAAGCAATCTCTACAAAGCCCCACGCCCTAGTGCGGCAGAGGTATTGGCAGCAGTAGAAGAAAAAGTCAATGCGGAGGTAAGTTTGTATCCTAACCCTACCCAAGACCATCTTACCATAGAGGTACTTGATGCCGAAGATGAAATTTTATCCATTGATATTTCAGATATGTATGGCACTCGCCTGGCTT
>CAYZQI010000075.1:0-22344 GCA_964480455.1 uncultured Cytophagaceae bacterium | reverse complement strand
GTGGACAGAGGCGGAAAACTATGATTATCAATGACTTACATTGCTCACTATTATTTGACTTACAAAAAAACCAACTAACCTATTGCTACAACAGTTTTCAGAGAATTTGAAAACTGTTGTATCCCATAAAATCTGTATTCCCTCAGTAGTCAGAATGAAGGTTGCCCTTACAACTCATCATTAAAACCGCCTACAAACCCTCAAAATTAATGCTCTGAGTAATGCAATTTTATTAAAATCTGATGCCAAAACCATAAGAACATAAGATAATTGCAGAAATGTATTTATCTTTAATCTAAATTTTAAATCTTTGAAAAGAAATTGAAAACCATGAGGTATTTGCGTATTTTAATGCTGATAAGTATGGGGGTTGGTTTTATGAAACTTCATGCGCAACCCCAGACCTTAGAAATAGAACAACAAAAACAAACTGCTTACCAACTCAATACTCCGTTCAAAGCAATTTACAACCACTACCACAATTTAGAGCGTGGTTCTTACAACCCTACGCTCGCTTCTTATTCATTGGCTGTGGTAGGCAGTCTTACCCCCGAGCAACGCCTAGAACACACCATACAGCTCTACCAAATCTTGAAAGGCAATGGGCTTTATTTTGAAGAAGAGCAAATACCTAAAGAAGTTGATTATATGGATACACTCCGAAAAAAGAATGTCTATGTTCCTTTCGAGAGTTTTCCTGAGATATTTTTAGTAAGGACAAACTTCAGAGGGCAGTTTATTTGGATTTATTCGCCTGAAACCGTAGCTGCCATTCCTAGTTTGTATGCACGTACTTTTCCTTTTGGCGCAGGGCTAATTTTTGGGGAATTTCTGCAAGAAAAAAATCCAGAAATTATCTTTGGCCTGGATTACCTCAGGCTTCTGGCATTAGTTATTTTAATAATTATACCTTTTTTATTTTTCAAGTTATTCAACAGAGTAGTAGCTCTTTTATTACGAAAAATTATAGGGAGGCTTAGCGAAGAAGATACTAAAAAACGTAGAATACGTAGGTTAGCACGTCCGCTTAGTTTGTATGTTACTTTTTTTATTGTCAATCGCTTGATTCCCTTTTTTCTTTTCCCAGCGCTTTGGTCTTACTACTTACTTTTTATTGTAGATATTTCTATGCCTGTCTTTGCCCTGCTGATGATATTGGCATTGGTGGATTATACCTTCATTTATGTAGAAAAAAACATCAATCGAGAAAAACACGGCTGGTATGTGCAGATACTTCCCTTTTTTCGTACACTTCTCAAAATCATTACGATTACGATTGGACTTACTGTCATTTTAGAAAACCTCGACCTAAATGTTACAGCTCTACTGGCTGGTCTTTCTATTGGTGGTTTGGCGTTTGCGCTGGCTGCCCAAGATACCATTAAAAATCTCTTTGGTTCGGTAATGATTTTTATTGACCAGCCTTTTAGGGTAGGTGACTGGATTATGGCAGAGGGTATAGATGGAGAGGTAGAAGAAATTGGAGTACGCTCTACACGGGTACGTACTTACTACAATTCTGTCTTGCACGTACCCAATGGAAAGATGGCAGACATGACCATAGACAATATGGGCATGCGTGTCTATCGCCGCTACCGTACCACACTCAACGTAACCTATGATACACCTCCCGCACTGATGCGAATCTTTTTAGAAGGTGTGAGCGAAATCATCAAAAGACATCCTGATACGCGTAAAGATTTATTTGCAGTTCGTTTTCTTGACTATCAGGCTGCTTCATTGGGTATTATGCTCAATGTTTTTTTTGTATCCTCCAATTTCTCAGAAGAGTGGAAAAGTCGTGAAAGCCTCAACCTTGAGATTTTTGAACTCGCCTCCTTTTTAGGAATCCGATTTGCCTTCCCTACCCAGACCATACACATAGAGCAAATGCCAGGGCATGAAAGCCTAAGCCCTAAATATACGCAGCTAAACCCCGAAGCACTCAGCGTAAAGTTGGTAACTTTTTTTGAGCAGAAAAAACAAACAAGTACACAAGATTAAAAGAATATTCTTACTGATTCTCCACAAGAAAGTATTTTCTTAGCTAATTTTGCAATCAACTACAAAAATGATTCAAAAGAAGCGACATTATAAACTATGGGTGAACTTTGGCTAACTAACAAAAAATCAAAAAGCTATGGACAAGACTGGGTACAAAAATACTGGGAAAATGAGTTAGTAAAGTTTTCACTCCGCCCTACACTCAAGAAATTACTCTCTCAAACCTCGCAAGGAGTACGTATCTTAGAACTTGGCATACAAACTACGCCTAGCTTCGAGCTACTTACGCATATCTCACTAGACAATACCCAACTGGGGCTTGAAAAAAAGTTTCTGCTCAACCCACATCAAATCAAACTCTTTATGGGTTTGAGCGGAGAGTATAGCCACGTAGAACAAGGCAATGAAACCTACAAGCTGGATAAAAATGTGCGCTTTATCAAGCATCAATTTGCAGATGGCTTAGGCATGATAGGTAAAGCTGAACCTGCTTTTGATATTTATTTCTCTACACAAGGTATTCTCTCACAGCTGCAGCCCGAACAGCTCAAAACCTTACTGCACGAAATAGCACTACACGCCAAATCAGGCAGTGTAATTGTACTGGATTTTTTTGCAAAATATGGACTCAAAACCAAGAAAAGATGGACTACAGAAATGCAACCTCACTTTTGGTGCAATGTAGCCCTGAAGCAAATTATCAACACAGTACAAGAAACCACAGGAATACGACTCAATCTTATCTATCAGTATGACCGCGCCATCTTAGTACCTAGCAAACGTCCTTACCTCAATCAACTCTTCCAAAGAGATGTGCGCACAAATTTAGAAAATCTAAAAATTGATGTGGAAGCATTGCCAACCCCTCCCCTGCCCCACTTGCAAGAAAATCTATATACACTTGCTGCTTGCTGGAATTTACTCCTAGACTATGCCCAGCAACGGTTCAAACAAGATATTGACCCTAAAAAAATTCAAGGCTGGGAAGACCTACCCCACACACTGCGGTTTGGATTAATGACTCTAGACCGACTTTGCCATGATACGGCTTGGATTGCCTATGGCGACCGCCGCGCCAATATCTTAGAGCCACACATAGGCTATGTACTGCGTAGCCTCGAGTATGACCTACAGCAAGGCTTAGGACTTGGTGCGGAATTGAGCTGGATTTTGGAAGTGGAGAAGTAGAAGTTTTTGAAATGTGAAGCGTGAAATGTGAAATGCGAAGCGTGAAGTGTGAGGTGTGAAGCGTGAAATAATTCTCCCAATGACCAATGACCCAATGACCAATGACCCAATGACTAATGACACAATGACCAATGACCAATGACCAATGACCAATGACCAACGACACAATGACCAATGACCAATGACACAATGACCAATGACCAATGACACAATGACCCATAACCTGCAAACATCAAGCAATTATTTATTATGAAAAACCATCAAAAGACATTTACAATAGTTTCTAAGTTATTTTCTATCAATGTTGGCAGACAATTACTTATTTGTTTTCTATTGTGCCTGCCTTGTTGGGCTGCTGCACAGCAGTATCATTTCCCTGTAAATCCTGGGCAAAAAGCGTATCTTACAGGCAGTGTAGCTGAAATCCGCACAGGGCATTTTCACGCAGGGCTAGACATCGCTACCAACACAGGCACAAAAGTTTATGCTGCCGCCGATGGCTATGTGCGCCGCCTCAAAGCCTCTACTTGGGGCTATGGCAATGTGCTGTATGTGATGCACCCCAGCACCAATGAACAGACGGTCTATGCCCACCTAAGCGAATTTAATGAACATATTGGCAATTATGTGAGAGAAAAGCAATACGAGCAGGAAACATTTGAAATAGAACTCTTGCCCGATCCCGAAGTGTTGCCCGTCAAAAAAGGAGAAATAATTGGCTATGTAGGCAATACAGGGCAATCAGGTGGGCCACACCTACACTATGAAATCCGCACCCCTGATGATGTAGCCCTCAACCCCATGTTGTATGGATTCAAAGAAATCCCTACTGACAATGCCCCTCCCCTTCTTCAAAAAATAGCCCTAGAAGCCCTTGACCCAAAAGCCCGCGTAGAAAGTCAGTTTATCCGTCAAGAATATGCCCTCCGCAAAACAGGAACAGGTACATACATAATAGACAAGACCATTCCCATCTATGGGAAAATAGGACTTGAAGTACTCACCCACGACATTATTACGGGGGGCTATAATATCTTAGGCACTACTGAAATTAAAATCTTGCTAGACGGCAAGCAAGTATATGCCCACGATTTCAACCAAGTATCGCACGAGTACAACCGATGTATGAACCTACACATCAATTACCCTATCTTTCGCCGTACTTACAAAGGCTTTCAGCGGTGCTACCTCACAGACGGCAATCGCTTTGACAACTACCAAGCCCGTAGGTTTACCTTTGACATACAAGATGAAGACAGCCATGAAGTAACACTCATCGCACTTGACCCAGCCAAAAACCGAAGTACACTCACCTTTCAAATAATGGGCAAAAAACCGAGCTCTGCACGATTTGTGGCAGATAAAAGCCTTATCAAACCCAGTATTCGGCACAGCATTTCAGAGAATATTTTAGTGATAAAAGCACAAAATATTAAACAAAAAGGAGATTCCTTACCTCTGTCTTTTAATGGAGTGATTGAGAAAGTTCCGCTTGCCTATCAGTTGGGCAATACTTGCACCTATCTTTGGGACTTGCGTCAAGGCTTGCCCGATATGGTAGAAACCGAAGATGTACGCTATCCTTTTGCATTTGAGAGAATGATTCCAAGTGGCAAAAACGTCATTTATGAAGGCAAAGACTTCCTGTTACGCTTTCCTGAGGGGGCTTTGTTTGATACTTTGTATTTAGAAGTAAGCCGCAAAGGTAATTTTTTTCAACTCAACGACCTTGATGCGCTGCTTTTTAGCGAAATAGAGGTATTTTTAAAAGACTTTAAACCTACAGGTAAGCCCACAGAGTGGGCTGCCTACCATAATGGGACAAGCCACCAAAGAAGCAATGCCACTGACAGCACCCTGCACTTCTTTACACGCAATTTGGGGAGTTTTTATATGAAAAGAGATGCAAGTCCGCCCCAAATCACGCTACTCTCTGCCAATGCACAGCAAATTCAGGCACGTGTGAGTGACGGACTTGCTGGTATCAAAGTACACAAGGCTTCCCTAAATGGGAAATTTTTACTATTACGGTACGAACACAAGGCAGCACTCCTCTTCAGCGAACCACTCAAAGAAAAAAAACTTTTTCAAGGAGAATTACAAATTATGGTGGAAGATAAGGCAGGAAACATACAAATTCTTAAAAAAATGCTGTAATTTGTCAAAAATTATGTGTTCTTTTGTGGCTGTAAGAAATCAAAGCAAATTACGTTTTTCCGATATCCGTGCTTTGGTTTGATTGTTGGGAAATACTACACGAAGATTAGAAAAAATTATAAACTATCAAAATGAGTTTAGCCAAAAAGACATTAACAGGGCTGAGTTGGACAACCTCAGCCACCTTCGTCAATGTAGCCTTGCAGATTGGATATACCTCTTGGATTTCCAAGATTTTGAGTCCAGAAGAGTTTGGCTTAATGGCTTTGGCAATGGTAGTGCTTAATTTTGGAGCACACTTCTCAAAAATGGGCATTGGGCAAGCACTCGTGCAGAAAGAAGAGCTACACGCATCAGATATAAGAGCCGCATTTACCCTTGGCTTGCTATTTAGCACTTTTATATTCTCTATCATTTATTTTTCAGCCCCTTTCATTGCGGTCTATTTTGAATCAGAGGTTTTGGTAGAAATACTACAACTGATGGGCCTCAGCCTTGTGGTTTCAGGCTTTTCGATAGTTTCGGGTAATCTATTGAGAAGAGAGATGAAATTCAAACAAACTTCACTAATAAATATTGCTTCTTTTGTGCTTTCCTACCCTATATTGGGCATTGTATTGGCACTGAACGGATGGGGCGTTTGGAGTTTGGTGTATGCTGCGCTTTTTCAGGTTACTTTCAATGCCTTGGTGCAATATATCCTCAAACCACACAGCATTGTACCTACATTTAAGGCTTCACACTTTAGCCCTATTCTGTCTTATGGCAGTAAGATTTCTTTGAATGGGATAATTGCTTATCTCATGGGTAATTTAGAGAGTGTTTTTATTGCAAGGTATATCGGTAAAGCCACCTTAGGTTATTACAATAGGGCGCATTTACTTGTATATTTGCCAGCTTACTACATACAGCAAAGCCTTACTTCAGTGCTCTTTCCCGCCTTTAGCAAACTACAAAAGCAAAAAGAAAAATTACAAAAAGCCTACTCAGACATTGTTACACTTACGGGAATGATATTGATTCCAGTTTGTTTTGGTATGCTAGTGGCTGCCAAAGAATGTGTTTATATAATCTTGGGAGATGGCTGGGAGCCGTCAGTTCCTATTTTACAGCTACTTTGTTTGATAGTACCTTTTAATTTACTGATAGTATATTCAGGGATAGTTTGTGATGCACTAGGAGTTCTGAAAGAAAAAATTATAATTAATACATTCATTTTATTATCAATGTTTGTGTCATTTTACTTGTTAAGAAATGAAGGTATTTTCGGTTTCCTATTAGTGTTGTTGTTTAGAGATGTCATCAAGACGTTGAGTTTCGTATCTATTCTTACAAAAGTCTTTAAATGTTCTTTGTGGAGCTTGATAAAATCTTATGTGCCTGGCATTTATCATGGTGTGATTACAGCCTTGTGTATTTATGGTGTGAGTAATTTAGCATATTGGTTAGAGTTATCAATTGTGATAGTTTTTGGGTTACAAGTTTTAGTAGGAGGAATTGCACTTCTAGGGCAATTGTTTTTCATGCCACATAATTACCTAAGACCTGTAATTTCAGGAGTATTAATTAAAATTAAAATTGAGAAATTCAGTGATAAAAAATGGTTTTTTGTGTTTCATAAATACCTTAAAAATACTGTGGTTTCATAAACCATAAACTATGTTGCTTTATTAGTCAAAAAATTAGAATAATGGCAAAATCTTTAAGAAAAAGTAGTACTAAATATATGATAAAGGCGAGCCTAAATTTTGTATTAATCTTAGGTATTCTACTGTTTACCACCTCTTGCTTATCTAACAAGCGCGTAGTGTATTACCAAAGCAAAACCTACAAACTCAATGAAGCTTATTTAATTGAGAATATTGAGAACCCTTACAAGTTACAAGTAAGTGATTTATTATCTATTGTAATAAAGAGTAAAGACCTTACCCTTGATGCACAATACAACTTAGGAGGAGGAAATATGCAAGGTGGAGGGGGTGCTGTGGGTGGTAACGAAACTGCTTTGTATGTAAGAGGTTACATTGTAGATGAAAATGGCAATGTTACTTTACCTATATTGGGTGATATTCAGGTACTTGATAAAACCATTACTGAAGCGAAAGAGGCTATTCAAACAGAACTCTCAAAATACCTCAAAGATGCGGTGATAGACATCAAGCTCTTAAATTTTAGGGTAGCAGTGTATGGAGAAGTAAAAAGACCTGGCTTTTTCTCTGTCAATGGCAACAGAATTTCTATCTTTCAGGCAATTGCAGATGCAGGAGATTTAAATGAATTTGCCAATAGAAATAATGTCAAACTGATTAGACAAACCCCCAAAGGAATGGAGATGGTAGTATTAGACCTGACCAAAGAGGCGATTCTTAGCTCCCCTTATTATTATCTTCAGCCCAATGACCAGATATACGTAGAACCACTCAAAGCACGTACAGGCAGAACGAACCTTCCTTTGCTTTCTGTGGTGTTTAGTGCAATCTCTAGCACCGTACTATTGTTAAACTTTATCAATAATAGCAGAAATAGATAAGAAATATTAAATGCTAAAATTATGGCAAGGATATTAGAAAAAGACAGTATTAATTTAAGCTTACTCTTTTTTAAAATCAAAAAGAAGTGGTATTGGTTTGCCCTATTCATTCCTTTGTTTGTAGGTAGTGGGTATTTCTATGCCAAATCTTTAGATAAAGTATATGGATTTCGCTCAGTACTATTGCTCAGCCCCAAGCGCACAGGTGCTGCACGCCCCGATGAACTACTCAATGTGAGTGAAGGCATCAATAGAAATGTAAATACCAATGATGAAATAGGGGTGATTACTTCTTATGACATGATTTCAAGAACTATTGAGGAATTGGACTTTGGCATTTCGCTCTACAATGGAAAAGAAGAAAAGAAACAAGAAATCTATCCTAACAATATTTTTGATATCCGTCTGGACTCTTCTCAATTACAAATGACAAGTGTTCCTATATATGTAAAGGTTATCTCTAAAAATGAAGTAGAAATTTCTGCCAATGGCAGTGAAGAAAAAGAAGTATTTTTGCTCAACCTCTCAACGAACGAAACAGAACCATTCTCTCCCCAAGCCACACGTTTCAAATCTAAGCTCAAATTTGGAGAAACATTCAGCAGGAAACCCATTACTTTTCAGATTATCCCCAAAGAAGATATTACTCCACACATTGGTAAAAACTATCATTTTGTAATAAATAATCCTACTGGAACAGTAAAAGGCTACAAAGGCAAGCTCAAAGTAGAAACCATGAAGCGTGACTCTTATCTTTTAGAACTGACTACGCAAGGTAACAATGGCAACAAAGAAATTACTTTTCTCAATAAACTGATGGAAGTTACGATTCAGCAAGATTTGATAGAGAAAAATAAGGAAGGTATGAAAGCCATCAAATTCATAGAAGCACAGCTCAACGAAGCAAGAGAGGAATTACTGACCTCTGAACAAGAAAAAGAATCTTTCCAATCTTCCAAAAGACTCATAGATGTCAATACACAGTCTTCACAAACCCTCAATAATTATGCTACTCTCATCGAGAGAAAAGTAGATACTGAACTCAAACTAGATGGCTACAAAAATATTTATCAGTATCTTCTGAGAAACCCCAACCAAACCGTGGTACCTAGCAATTTTAACATCAATGACAACATCATTAATGGATTGTTTAAACAACTCAGCGACCTCAACCAAAGCAAAGCAGGTATTGAACTCAATGAAACCGCTAATAGCCCTGGAGTGATTAGAATTAACAAGCAAATCTCCGAAGTGCGTACTACACTCAAACAATACCTTGAAGAAAATATTGAGGCTATCCAGATTTCACTCAATAGCATCAATAGAAGGCTTGGCAGTAATCAAGAACTCCAAACCCAAATGCCCTTTGATACACGTACCCTAGAAGACCTCAACCGTAAGTTTCTGCGCAATACACAACGCTACGAACTACTCCTTGCTAAAAAAGATGAAGCACAAATAGGGCTTGAAACCAATACACCTGATATACGCATCATAGAAGCAGCTAAAAAACAAAAAGATGCCCCCATCAAGCCCAACACAAAATTCATCTACTTAATGGCACTCATCGCAGGAGTAGGTATTCCTTTTACAGTTATTTTTGTGCTAGATTTCATCAATGCTAATGTCATAGACAAAGATGACATTGTAGAAGTAACCAATATACCATTGCTTGGGGTGATAGCAGCAGGCCCTAAACCCAAAAAAGGAAAATTTGCACTTCATAATCAACAGTCGCTCACAGCTGAAACCGTGAGAACTGTAAAACTTAATCTTCTGAGCCTCTCGCACTTGAAAGCAGAGGCATACCCCAAGAAAAACGTCATTGGGGTTACCTCTACCACACCCAATGAAGGTAAAACCTTTTGTGCCGTACACCTTGCCGTATCGCTGGCGGAAAGCAACAAGAAAACATTGCTCATCAACGCAGACCTCTACAGACACGATTTTAGCGAGTACTTGCAAGCTACACCACACGATTTTAGAAATTACTTGGAAGGCAGAGCTACCATGAATGAGGTCATCAACCATACAGAAATCCCTAACCTTGACATTGTTTCAAGAAAAGAAGGCTCTCCTGAAAAGGTAACTGCTGATATCCACGAAAAAATAAAGCTCATGATAGCAGAGTTGAAAAATAGTTATGACTTTGTCATTGTGGATATCCCACCTATGGGGGTCATTTCTGATTACTATTCCTTACAAGAAGAACTAGATACTACCCTTTATATAGTCCGCTATAATTATACTCCCAAGAAAAGATTACAAGAGGTAGATGAACTTGCCAAAAAGCAAGACAAACCTAAGTTTTATATCTTGCTCAACAGGGTAAAATTCAATGAAGTGCCTGCCCTCTCTTTTAAAAACAAAACCTACAAATATTACAAAGTAAAGTCGTAATCTCTTAATTACTCCGATTTGTTAATTTATAGAAAAGCATGAAACTGTCGCTCAAGTTTATTTACCTGATACCCTTACTGATGATAATATCTACGGATACTATGTTTATTCAGATGGGCATCAATACCTATAAGCCTGTAGCGGTGCTTTTTACTTTAGTTCCCTTTTTCTTTTTAAAGTACTTCTCACCTTTTATGCGTGCTTGGTTTTATATTTTTCTTACTTATTTCGCATTACTTTGTCTTGAGTCTTTCTATGATTATCAGACACCCCTTAAATATCTTAATGTATCTTCTAAGATAATGATTTGCTTTTCAATATTTGGGGTTTATGGGTTTTACAAATACTTTGGCACTAAAATTACTATTAAGGGCTTGATTTTTTTTATCTTACTTGGTTTTACTATAAATGCAATAACTGTGAATAGACATGCTTTTTCGTTGGGAGCTTTTCTTACCAATGATAGGGGTTTAGTATGTGAGTCTGTTTACTTTTTGATTATCCCTTTGCTCTATAATCTGAATAGTTTTATGAAAACCAATAATTTGGTTAATATGCTTTCTTTTTTCATAATCTTTGGCACCATTATGTTCTTACAACACCGTACAGTATGGCTATGTATGGCTTTTGCATTGATAATCAACTTCATATTTTTGGTGAGGACAGATATTAGACCACAACCAACTGCTTTTGTTTTAGCTGGAACTTTTATAGCCATACTTGGAGTAACAGTGATTAGTTTTATATTTTCAGATGATAAGGTCAAGGAGCGTATTCAGTATAGCGTAGATCAGATTATGAACCCTACTGAAAATGAAAAGGCAGATCGTGTTAGCACTTCTGAATGGAGATATATCCAGATGCAATCTTATCTTCCTTTTGTTCAAGAGAATTTAATATTTGGTCTAAGAATGAAAGGTTTTGAGTTACCTATTCAGTTTTATGACCATAATGGTAACTTACCTTTTGAAGATGGCACAGGGCATCACTTTCATAGTTTTTATATGGATCGTGTATTCTATTTTGGTCTATTAGGTTTGCTTATATTAATTATTCCACCATTAATTCATGTTTTTTCTTGTGTAAAAAAACTTAAGGCATTAAATAATGAACAGTTAGTCATGTTAAGTTATATCTCTACTGCTTTATTATTTGGGTTTTCATACAATTGGCCAGAATATTTTTATGGTCTTTTGGGATATGCCATTTTCTTATTAGAGAAAGACCAATTAAATGAGCCAAATAAAATATCTGAACAAGACTCATTACACACTACCTCCAAACTTCAAAAAGTAACATGATTTTCTCACTAAAATAGGCCATATACTAATTACTAATTTTATTTATTATTAATGTTAGAAACAGAAAAAGAATCTTTATTAAAAAAGTCTGCTAAGGGAATTAAGTGGTCTATGCTTGCGTCTGTATTTAACATGTCTTTGCAGATAGCATATACTTCTGTGATGGCCTATTTACTAGACCCAGTAGCCTTTGGTATTATGGCAATTGCTTCTGTTATAGTAGACCTTGGCAGGCAGGTGACTAACATGGGCATAGGACAAGCTGTGGTTCAGAAGCAAGATCTCAATGATAATGACATGAAGGCCGCCTTTTCATTTAGTTTGGGTCTGGGAATCTTCATATATCTAATCATATTCTTCAGTGCAGAGTACATCGCATGGATATATAACAAACAAGAGATAGTTTCTATTTTAAGGTGGTTGGGTTTGAGCTTAGTATTTGCAAGTATTTCTATTCCGTCTCGGAACTTATTACGCAGACGTATGCAGTTTAAAGTGCTGAGTATTGCAGGGTCATTAAACTTTTTATTTGCCTATGTATTGGTAGGAGTTACTTTTGCATACATGGGTTATGGTGTGTGGAGCTTAGTATTTGCTAATCTTGTTGCAAAAGCCTCACTAGCTATTATTTTTTATATTATGGCCAAACATACGCTCAGTCTTACCTTTAAGTGGGAGCACTACAAAAATATTTTAATGTATGGTAGTATGATGACCCTTAATACACTTTCTGAGTTTGCTTATCAAAACATAAGCTCTTTATTTATTGGAAGGTTTGTAAGCTTAGGAGGTTTAGGGCTTTTCTCACGAGCACACATGTTGGTATATTTGCCTACACTTACAATTACAACAAATCTAAGTGCTGTGGCATTTCCTGCTTTTAGCAAGGTTCAAAATAATATTCCTAAGCTGAGAGAGGGTTATTTAACCATTATCTCTATAATTGCTTTGATAATTTTACCTATCACCTTAGGAATGCTAGCAGGTGCAGAAGAGATTGTTGGGGTAATTTTAGGACCCCAATGGCTGGAGGCTATTCCTATATTTAGAGTACTCAGTATCACCATTGGGATAAGCTTAACCACTATGTTCTCAGGTATTGTGTGTGACTCAACAGCACAGCTCAAGCAGAAATTTATACTTAATCTATTTTTCATCGTCGTATTAATTAGCTCATTATTTTCTGCTGTTCCTTGGGGCTTAATAGGGTTTGCTTGGGCTTTATTATTTACAGAGATAATTCGTAACATTGCTTATGGCTTTTTAATGAATAAAATTCTCAAAGTAAATGTATATGAATATATTGAAATTTATCTTCCGAGTTTTTCTGTAGCTTCCTTCGTCTGCTTTTCAATTTTTGGAATCAAATTTATGGGTGATGTTCTAGGCTTGCCAATGTTAATCAAATTGCTACTGGAAATTATGATGGGAGGAGTATCATTAATATTAGGAGTGTGGTTTTTACCTGCCTCTGTCTTAAGAAATCGCCTTGTGGAGCTAATGATCAAGCTTAAATTGGAGAAAATAAAAAACCCACTTGTTACAAAAATTTACCAAAGTTATACAAAGAAATAATTTAATGTTTTGTGTTGACTAAAAACTTAAAGTAAGCTATGAAAATAGGTATTGTGAATCCTATGACCCTAGGTTTATTAGACTTTGATTTTAAGGATGAGTATGTGCCTGAGAGCTATGCTTTCTTAATGATTTCTAATATAATTAATTTTTTGAAGGCAATAGGTCACGAAATAGTAGCTTACACTACTTCTTGGGATGTGAAAGAAATGAAAGTATTTAAGAATGAGGGTTTTACAATCTGTGTTTGTCCTAAATGGAGAAACACAGAGTGGAATTTCTTTAAGTTTGAAAGGACTTGGCTGGAGAAGGTTATGAGAGAGTGCCCCTCAGATATTATTAACACACAGTGGTCATGTGAGTTTGGCATAGTGGCACGAGCATCTGGTATTCCTACGGTTGTGAAAGTTCGTGACCATGCTACTACTATTTTGAAGTATGAGCGTTGCTTATTTGCACTTACCAGATGGTGGATGGATAGAATGGCTATGAAAAGAGAAGAGCATTTTATGACTAACTCTGATTATCTGTACAAGTTATTGCCTTCAAAGACTCAGAATAATGCCAGAGTAGTTTCTAACTTTTTCAAGGAGGTATCAGGGCAAAACTTTGAGGAAAATCAAGAAAAAGAAAACTACATTACCTCAATTGCTAATCTTTCTAATCGCCGTAACAATCTGACAGGAGGAGTACAAGCCTTTCATTTACTCAAAAAAAAATATCCAAATATTAAATATTACCTTGTTGGAAAGGGCAGTGAGCCTAATGGTTGGATTTACGAGTATGCCAAGAAGAATCAGATGCTTGATGGTTTGGAGTTTATAGGTTCTCAGCTCTTTTCAAAGTTTATTCAGTTTATTAAAAAAGCAAAGCTACTTTTACACCCTTCACGTGAAGACTCTCTTGGGAGTACGGTATTAGAGGTAATGATGGTAGGGACACCTGTGGTAGGTGGTGAAAAAAGTGGTAACATTCCTTACCTTCTAGACTTTAGCAATACGGGGCTTGCCTGTGATATCAACCAACCAGAGGAAATGGCTGAAGCCATGGGCAAGGTATTAGATGATAAGCAAATTGCTTATCATCTGAGAAAAAAAGCATATCAATTTGCATTAGATAATTTTTCTCAAAAAGTAGTTACAGATAAACTGGTTCAGTATTGTAAAGGTATAATCAGTCAAATAAATAAAAATATGAGCCTGAGATACAGAATATGGGGAGTGCGAAATTACAAAGGTATAATCAAAATAAATAAAAATATGAGCCTAAGATACAGAATATGGGGAGTGCGAAAAATAGCACTGAATATAGAGAATAAATTATTTAATATTTGGTTTAAAAATAAACTAGAGAATAAGGTGAATATCTTTGGTTTTCCCTTTGTGTTCATTCCCAAAGGTGCGCAAGTAAAAGTAGGAAAAGGTATTCGTCTCATTTCTCATAGTTACTTCAGTGAGCCTGGTATCTCACATCCTGTAATGATACGTCTTTTGAATAAAAATGCGAAACTAACCATTGGCAACAATGTTGGGATAAGTGGAGGTGGTATTTGTGTCCAAACAGAAGTAATTATTGGCGATAATGTGATGTTTGGGGCTAATGCTTTCGTAAGTGATACAGACTTTCACCCAATTGGTGCAGAGAATAGAAGATATAGTAAAGAGAATATCGGATCAAAACCTGTCCAGATAGGAAATAATGTGTTTTTAGGAATGAATACAATTGTACTTAAAGGAGTTACAATTGGTGATAATTCTATTGTAGCTGCTGGAAGTATTGTAGTAAAAGACATTCCTGAAAATCAGATATGGGGAGGTAATCCCGCCAAATACTTAAGAGATTTATAGTAAATAAACCCTAATCAAATGCTCTACATTGTCATCCCTGTATTTAACAGAAAACAGTTTACCAAAGAATGTTTGCTCACCCTAAGGCGGCAAACATATCAAGATTTTAAGGTTATCATTACAGATGATGGCTCTACAGATGGTACCGAGGAAATGCTTGCTACTGAGTTTCCAGAGGTCATTGTACTCAAAGGAGATGGAAACTTATTTTGGACGGCTGCCACCAATATGGGCATTGCTTATGCTTTGGCGCATGGAGCAAGCTATGTCATGACACTCAACAATGATACCCTTGCTCCCGAAGATTATTTGGAAAACATGATGCGTCATGCAAGTCCTGATACAGTGCTTGGCTCATTAGAGTTAGATTATGATACCAAAATACCTGTATTTGGAGGTGAAAAAATGACTTGGAAGCCTATGAATGCCATGGAACATGTACTCCCTCGTGTACCTGAAGATAAACGCACGGGTTTGCACCCTGTTACACATCACCCTGGTAGGGGTTGTCTGATTCCCAAAGCTGTATTTGATAAGATAGGTTTGTTTGATGAAATAGGTTTCCCACATTATTATGCCGATTTTGATTTTACCTACAAGGCATACGCCAATGGATTCAAAAGCTACTGTAATTATGACGCAAAGCTCTACACCTATCCCGAAGCAAGTGGCGACAAACAAAACCGCAAAAAGAAAAGCTTTAAAAAATATTATGACCATTTATTTGGTATCAGGGGAGGGGGAAACTTACGTAACTTTACTAAATTCACGCTTCGTTACTGTCCTCCACATTTACTGCCTACACATCTCTTGGAAGGATATACTAGGCGTTTGGTGGGGTATTTTATCAAGAAGTAGAAGCCCCCTAACCCCCAAAGGGGGAACCACTTTGCCCCTGATTGGGAAGGGGTATAAAAAAACTCCCCCTTTGGGGGCTGGGGGGCTTTCTCCCTTGGGGGCTGGGGGCTGAAAATGAACAAAGAAACTCCCCTTTTGGGGGCTGGGGGGCTGGAGGCTTAGAGGACTAAAATTAAAAAATGATGAATAACAAAAAAACTCCCCCTTCGGGGGCTGGGGGGCTTTCCCCTTTGGGGGCTGGGGGGCTTGAGGGAGTTGGAAGCCTGAAAATATTACTTTCAGCTTACGGCTGCAATCCTTACAAAGGCTCTGAATATGGGCACGGATGGAACTGGGCTTGGCATTTGGCAGAGGCAGGGCATGAGGTATGGTGTCTGACTACGCCCCGAGGGCAAGCCGATATTGAAAAATACCTGGCAGAAAATCCACAACCTCGCCTGAAGTTTGTCTTTGTTCACGTCCCTAAGTGGGTAGATAAGACCTACGTCAATCAGGCAGGAGTGTATTTTAATTATATTTACTGGCAGCGTTCGGCTGCTAAAGTAGCCAAAGGACTCGATAAAGAAATAGATTTTGATGTGGTTCACCATGTCAGTTATGGTTCTATACAGATGGGTTCGGGCATGTGGCGTTTGGGCAAACCTTTCTTTTTTGGTCCTTTGGGTGGTGGGCAATTTTCTAACCCCGCCTTCAAAAAGTATTTTGGCAAATGGTGGCGACAAGAAGTGTTCAGAAAAATAGTCAGTGATACCCTGATTACTTTCAATCCTGGTACCAAAAAAGCCCTTCGCAGTGCAAAGCTGGTGCTTGCCTACAATCGCGAAACTTACGAGATGGCACAAGCCCTTGGGGCAAAGCAAGTAGAATACCTCTTGAGTGCGACCCTACCGCCTGCTTTTTATCCTGAGGAAGTACCTGTAAGACCCGAAGGAGAAAAATTTAAAATTCTTTGGGTAGGTAGGTTTTATGCCCGAAAAGCCCTTTCTTTGGCATTGGAAGCACTCTCAAAAGTAGATAAAAGCATTCCCTTTGAACTGACCATCGCAGGCGATGGACCCGTAGCACATTTGCTAGAAGGCTGGATACAAGAATATGGCTTGGAGGGCAAGGTCAATTGGCTAGGGCGTATCTCTTGGCAGGAGGTGAGAGAAGCCTATCTAAGCCATGATTTGTTTTTATTTACAAGTTTGCGTGATTCTTTTGGGGTACAACTTTTGGAAGCCATGGCTTGTGGCTTGCCTATTGTAGCCCTCAATCACCAAGGGGCAAGAGATTTTGTGCCTGATGAGGCTGCCATCAAGGTTTCTGTTGAAACGCCTGAAAGAACAGTCAAAGAACTTAGTGAGGCAATTACCAAACTATATCAACAGCCCGAAAAGCGGAAGCAAATGGGTGAAAGTGGCTTTGCGTATGCCAAAACACAAGTCTGGACAGAAAAAGTGAAGTTTATGACCACAAAGTACCAAGCACTAAAAAATGATAAATAACTTTTAAATACAGAAAATAAAAATACCTTAACATGTCTCAATTTGTTTCTGTAGTAATGTCGGCTTACAATGCCGAAAAATATTTAGCTGAGGCCATAGAGAGTGTACTAGCACAGACCTACCGTAATTTTGAGTTTATCATCATCAATGATGGCTCAAAAGACCGTAGCCTTGAGATTATTCAGCAATATCAAGCTCAAGATGAGCGCATCATCATAGATGACCACGAAAACATGGGCGTAGCACGTTCTGTCAATCATGCCATCGAGAATATTGCTAAAGCTGACATCATTGCAAGGGTAGATGCTGATGATGTAATGCTACCCCACCGACTGGAACGACAATTGGTATTTTTAAGAGAAAATCCAGAGGTAACCATGACGAGCGGCTATTGCCACCTTATCAATGAACAAGGCAAGATTATGGGTATTCAAAAACTTTCTGGCTTTGAGTCAGTAGCTGCCTGCAAGGAAAGCCTACAACAGCGTACAGAACCCGTTATCTGTGCGCAGACAAGCCTCATGTTTTACAAAAAAGACTTTCTAGCGGTAGGAGGTTATAGACATATATGGCCCTCAGAAGATGTAGATTTGTTTACACGCATGGTAGAAAATGGCAGTATATTGGTCAGTCCGCCTGAAGTGTTGATGAAATACCGTGTACATGGGCAATCTGTAATGGCAAATCGCTCCTTGCGTGAGAAAATCCAAAGCTCTTGGGTAGTAGATTGTATGGCAAGAAGACGCAAAGGGTTGGAAGAACAAAGCTTTGAAGCATATCTACAAGCCATGGAAGCTGAGCCTTTCTGGAAAAAGCTAAATCGAAAGAGAGAACATTATGGCTATCATTATTATCGCAATGCAGGCATAGCACTAGGGTCTAAAAATTATGGTAACTTTGTAAAATGGCTGATACCAGCTGTACTACTGCGCCCTAGTTATGTGTTTGGAAAATTGATATTTCAGCTCAAAAATAGAAATCGGTAAAATAATACACACATTGCACTAAGATAAAAAACTATGTCAGAAATTGTAAGTGTTGTGATTACTGCCTACAATGGTGGTGATTATTTGAGAGAAGCCATAGAAAGTACTTTGGCACAAACTTATACACATTGGGAACTCATACTTGTCAATGATGGCTCAACAGACCAGACTCTAGAGGTCATGAAAAAATATGCTGCCCAAGATGCACGCATCAAAATACTGAGCCACGAAAATAAAGGCATTAGCTATTCTAACAATCGTGCCTTAGAGATTGCTACAGGCACTTACTTTGCCAAATTAGATGCAGATGACCGCATGCTCCCGAACAGATTAGAAATCCAAGTAAACTATTTGAAGGCACACCCCGAAGTAAGTATGCTCAGTTGCCAAGCACGCTACATCAACCCCAAGGGCAAGGTAATAGGCATACAAATCACGCCAGGCTATACCCAAGCCTCTGAAAGCCTGACTGCACAAAAAGATGGACGCTTGGTAATCGCACTGCACTCAGGCTTTATGACTTATATGGATAAAATCAAAGAAGTAGAAGGCTATCGTGAAGATTTACCTTGTGTGGTAGATTTAGATTTATACAACCGTATGATAGAAAAGGGAAATGTACTCATTATCCTGCCCGAAAAATTAGTAGAATACCGCATGCATCTTGCCTCTGTGATGGCACTCACTACCCGAAATAATAAAACGCAACTTGTAAAATCTTGGCTGGCTGATACTTATAAAAGAAGAGCAAAGTCACAGAAAGAACGCTCACTTGATGAGTTTAAATCATTCCAAGGACAGGCATCTTCGTGGAGTCAATGGAAACGTAGAACCAAAGAAATGGCATACCATTATCGCCGTAACTCTATCATACATTATGGAGATAATAACTACTTACCTTTTATCTATTCTGTGGGAATGGCTACCTTGCTACAACCTGGGCATACACTCAGTAGAGTGAGTGCTTGGGTCAAAAGAAAAATATCTAAATAATACTACTACATTTACTCACTTAATAATTTGTCATGAATCTTGCCCCTATTTGCTTATTTACCTATAAACGCTTAGACTGCACTATACAAACCCTAGAAGCACTACAAAAAAATAAGTTGGCGGCACAAAGCCAATTGTATATCTTTTCTGATGGGGCTAAAAAGCCTGAAGACCTTGAGTCAATCCAGAAAGTGAGGGATTTTACGGCACAGCTCAAAGGTTTCAAAGAAATCATACATATACATCAAACAGAAAATAAAGGGCTTGCAAACTCTATCATTGGTGGAGTGAGTCAAGTGATTGCCGAACACGGGCGTGTCATTGTCTTAGAAGATGATCTCATTACTACTCCTAATTTCTTGGCATTTATGAACCAAGCCCTTGAGTTTTATGCCGACAAACCCAAAGTGTTTTCTATTGCTGGCTATACCATTCCTATACAAATTCCACTGACTTACCCCTATGATATCTATGCCTGCCCACGCCATAACCCTTGGGGCTGGGCAAGCTGGCAAGACCGTTGGGAAACTGTAGATTGGGAGGTAAAAGGCTATGAGCAATTTAAAGACAATGCTGAGCAACGCGCTAAATTTAACAAAGGGGGTAGTGACCTTGCTACCATGCTAGACAAGCAAATGAGCGAAAAACTTGACTCTTGGGCAATTAGATGGGGTTTTCAGCAGTTTTTAAATGGACAAGTGAGTATGCACCCCACAGTATCAAAAGTGCGTAACATTGGTTTTGGCCCAGAAGCCACCCACACCAAGTTTTATGACCGCTACCGTTCTGAACTAGACCAAAGTCAAAAACAAGACTTTAATTTTGTACCTATACTTGAGGTGCCTGATTTTGTACTCAAAACTTATCAAGATAAATATAGCCTTCAGAAAAGGTTTATTGGTAGACTAAAGCATTACTTAGGTTTACCTTAAGTGCTTGACCATATTCATCTTAACTTTAATAAAGTTTGTAAAAAGCTGAATTGTAAACGTTTAGATTAAAATTTTCTAAATCTTTTTTTCAAATTAATTTCGTCATATTACTTAATTTTCATAATTTATCTATAAAAACTCATGATTGCACACAAGTTTGGAAGACAGTACCTAATTTCTAATCGAAAGCTAGAAGTAGAGAGTGAATGGAATGTCCAAAATTCTGATGATAAACAACTATTTATCCATACACATCCTCTCATTGAATGTGTAAAGTCTAAAAATGCTGATATTGAGGTGTTTTTAATTGGTTATATACTCAACCCTAGATTGCCCAAAGAAAGTAATAAGGATATTGTCAATCAACTTGCCAATTATACAGATATTCAAGCATTCATTAAGGCTACATACCAGTATGGAGGAAGGTATTTATTGATTTTTAAGCAAAATGATAGTTTGTATGTTATCCCAGATACACTTGCTTATAGAGAAGCTTATTATTATTTTGAAAATAACGACTTCTATATTGCCTCTCAGGTTAAACTCTTTACTAAATTTACCTCACTAGAAGCAAGAAAAGATGAGGATTTCCTGAATTTTATATCTTCTCGTTCATTTCAAACACTTAATATTAAATCTTTTATAGGCGATGATACTCACTTTATTAATGTAAAACATCTTTATCCTAATCACTTCATAGATATATCTCATAAAAAAACTGAACGATTTTTTCCTCTCGAGAATATTCCAAGACTTGACATCGATACTGTCACTGAAAACTGTGCTTTATTATTAAAAGGTTTGATTGAAGCCATTACTTTAAGAACAAATATAACCATTGCTTTTACCTCTGGGTGGGATAGTCGCCTCACAGTGGCTGCTTCTCATGATGTTAAAGACAGAGTTAGTTACTTTCTCAATAAGCACCCTCATCTAAACAGTGAGTCTCCTGATGTCTGGGTACCCAGTAAGTTAGCTAAGAAAACAGGTATTGACTTTAAGATCCTTCCCCTAGAAAGTGCTATTGAAGAAGAATTTTTGGCCATTTACAAAGCTAGTTATGATTACCCTGATGAAAGCTTGTTACTTGCACATTTTACAATGGCAAAACGGGGTATTCATGCAATGAATGTACTTACTCTTGGTAGCGAAATAGGCAGGGGAAGTAAAATGTCAAGAAGTTTCTATCAGGATAATATAAACTTATCAGGCAAGAAACTTGCAAAGCTAGCCTATTTTGGAAATAATAAATATGCACAGTTGCAATCAGAAAAATGGTTATCTCAATTAGATAATAATAGTAATATAAATCTTGTAGATTTATTCTTTTGGGAGCAGAGAGTGGGTATTTGGGGAGCAAGAAGTGGTACCTTAGCAGATATCTACAGAGATACATTCTCGCCTTTTAATTGCCGTGAACTACTAATCAATATGCTAGGGCTTGATGCTAAATATAGACAGTACAACTCTGTATTATACACCAAAATTATCAAGAAGCTTTGGAAGGAATTGATGTCAGAACCTGTGAACCCTCCTGCTAACAACAAGGAAAGATTAAAAAGATTACTTATGGATTTGGGTATATTCAATATATTAAAAAGAATGAAATACACCTAAAATATATTTGGTTCACTTTTAAAATCAGATGAGTTAGACATAAGTAATCTTTACTATTTGGAGTTAAGAAAGTTCAGCTATTCTCATTTTGGGTTTTGGGAAAGTAAGCTACTAGATATTTTAGGGGTTTTGATAATAAATCTACCACAAATACCTCTTTGAGCTTGCGAAGAATCTTAAACCTAAAAAATAAGTTCCCTCACTACATTCAGAATGATAAATTGAGATAAATTTAAAGTAGTATCGTTCAAAACTGTTATTTTTCCATAGCTAAGGGTTCTTAAGCCCTTAGCTATGGAAAATGCAGAATTACATTTGAAACACTACCCTTTCTCTTGATGACAATGTGGGCATTTCATAAAATTATCATTAATTCTGTAAAGCTACACAACATTACAAGTATAACACTACCCATGGTAGTCCAACAGTTAAGTGTGTATGGCTTTTTCAGCCGTTTTCACCCCATCCC
>CAYZQI010000074.1:4489-22353 GCA_964480455.1 uncultured Cytophagaceae bacterium | reverse complement strand
TGTGGGGTCTTCTCCTACAAAATGCTGATAGTCTTCTGGGTCGTGCCCGCCGTAGAAAGTCCAAGTACCTTTGCCCGAGGTACCATGGATATAGCGTGCTTCGCTAATCTTTTTGGTTTCGCCGATAATGACCACATCAGACTTTACCAGTTGTTTTTTGAAGGCAGTAGTTTGCCCCATAAACCCTTTGATAACGTTGGTATGGCACTGACTCAACATAGTAGGGATAGGGTCCCATTTAGCAGAGAACTCAAACAAGGTAAAGTAATCATTGCTTTCGTTCAATCCTCTTTCAAACTGTTGGTTATCTATGTTAGAGTATTCATATTCATAAGGGTTTCTGCTAATCTGAAAATCTTTGAAAGCAAAAGATTTGTTGAAGTCTAGCTTATTTTGTGCGTTAGGGTCGGCGGGGTCGCCATCATACATATTTTCACAAATGTCCACTCCCTCGGCGGCCAGGGCAATGTCATAGGTATCTGCTGCCGAGCACATAGCAAATAAAAAACCTCCTGCATTGCAGTAATCTCTTATTTTTTTGACCACAGCAAGTTTAAGTTCAGAAATTTTGTTGAAGCCGTGCTTACGAGCATTGTCTTCTAATTCTTTTTTCTGGTTGATGTACCAAGGATGGTTGCGATAATGGGCATAAAATTTACCCATTTGCCCCGTGAAGTCTTCGTGATGCAAGTGCAACCAATCGTATTTGGCCAACTCATCATTAAGTACTTCGTCATCAAAGACAATGTCATAAGGGATTTCAGCATAGGTAAGCACTAGCGTAACGGCGTCATCCCATGGTTGTTTAGACTTAGGAGAGTAAACTGCCACTTTGGGAGGCTTGTCTAGTCTGAGTGCGTCCATATTTGCCTCGGGGCTACTAATTTCTTGCAAGATATTGGCAGATTGAGCATCTGAGATGACTTGATAGCTTATTCCTCTGATGATGAGTTCTTCTTCAAAAGATTTTGCATATTTGAACATAAAACTACCGCCTTTGTAATTGAGCAACCAATCTGCTTCTTGTCCCTGCTGTAGTATCCAATAAGTAACGCCATAAGCTTTTAAATGATTTTTTTGACTTTCGTCCATAGGAACTAGAATGTAGGAAGCGTGTAGATAGCCGCTGGCTAGGCAAAAAAGAATACAAAGTAATATTTTTTTTATGTCCATAAATGTCAAATTTGGGTTTGGCGTATTTTTTTATTGATTATCTATTAATTTACTCTCAAATTTAATAAATTATTGTGAAAACACTGCGTTTTTCATCTCTTTTTTTAAACACACCTGCACCCTACAAAGGTTTTGAGAAAATAGCCTTTTAGTGCAATTTCTTGGATATTCTGATGGCAGTGTGTGTTACTTCCCCAAATACATCAATAAAATAGCAATATCAGAAGGGCGTACTCCACTTACGCGCGATGCTTGTCCTATAGTTTCAGGGCGGATTTTGTTGAGTTTTTCAGTACTTTCTTTGGAGAAGCCCTTAATTTGTGCAAAGTCAAAATCAGCAGGTATTTTATAATCTTCTAGCTCGGCAATACGTTCAGCCATTTTTTGCTCCTTCTCTATATAAGTTTCGTATTTTATCAAAATTTCAGCTTGTTCTTGTACATCAGTAGCATAAGCGGCAGTAAGCGTAGCTACTTCTTGGTTTGCTTGTGCAAACGCTTCTAGGGTAATTTGCGGACGCTTCAGCAAATTGAGCAAAGGAGTACTTTCCTTAACAGTGGCTGTGCCTAGGTTTTCCAAATACGGGTTCAGGTAGTCAGGTTTGAGTTTGGTTTGTTTGAACGAAGCCAGCAATGCTTCAGTTTGTGATTTTTTGTGTTCTACTCTTCTGAGTCGCTCATCAGAGGCAAGCCCTAAGGCGTATCCTATGGGTGTAAGTCGCTCATCGGCATTGTCTTGCCGTAGCAAGATGCGATATTCAGCTCTGGAAGTAAACATACGATAAGGTTCATCAGTCCCTTTATTGATAAGGTCATCTATCAATACGCCTATGTACGCTTCAGAGCGTTTGAGTACAAAAGGTTCTTTTTCTTTTAGTTTGAGGGTAGCATTAATGCCTGCCATCAAGCCTTGACAGGCAGCTTCTTCATAGCCTGTCGTGCCATTAATTTGCCCTGCAAAATAAAGATTCTCTACGATTTTGGTTTCTAGGGTCGATTTGAGCTGCGTAGGCGGAAAATAATCATACTCTATGGCATAGCCCGGGCGAAACATCTTTGCATGTTCAAAACCAGGAATTTGCCTTAGTGCTTTGTACTGCACGTCTTCGGGTAGCGAAGTAGAAAACCCATTGATATACACCTCTACTGTATTCCACCCTTCTGGTTCTACAAAAATTTGATGACGTTCTCGCTCTGCAAAACGATTAATCTTATCTTCAATAGATGGGCAATAGCGAGGACCTAAACCTTTGATGCGCCCCTGAAACATAGGAGATTTTTCAAAACCTGTTTGTAAGATTTCATGCACTGTAGGGTTGGTGTAAGTAATATGACAACTGCGCTGTGCTTTGAGATTAGGTGTATCTGTAAAAGAAAATTTACCTGGGCTTTCGTCGCCTTGCTGTTCTTCCATCAGGGCATAATTGATGCTGCGCCCATCTATGCGTGGGGGTGTACCTGTCTTCATTCTGCCTGCCTCAAAGCCAAGTGCTACAAGCTGCTCTGTGATGCCCCTCGAGGCTCGCTCACCTGCACGCCCTCCGCCAAACTGTTTTTCGCCGATATGGATTAGGCCATTCATAAAAGTACCGCTGGTCAAAACCACCGCTTTTGCTCTTATTTCAAGCCCCATAGAAGTAGTTACTCCACAAACTTGGTTGTTTTCTGTCAAAATGCCCGAAACCATCTCTTGCCAAAAGTCCACATTGGGATTTTCCTCCAGGGCAAGCCGCCATGCTTCGGCAAAGCGCATGCGGTCGCTCTGACAGCGTGGACTCCACATAGCTGCTCCTTTTGAGCGGTTCAACATTCTAAACTGAATCATGGTCTTGTCGGTGATGATGCCACTCATACCGCCCAATGCGTCTATTTCACGCACGATTTGCCCTTTTGCCACCCCGCCCATGGCAGGGTTGCAAGACATCTGAGCAATTTTGGTCATATCCATGGTGATAAGCATCACTTTTGCACCTAGCTTTGCGGCAGCGTGCGCAGCCTCACAGCCCGCATGCCCTCCGCCTACCACGATTACATCATATATTGGAAACATAGGTATTCAATTTTTAAGAGAAGTAAGCCTTCTTGGTTTTGCAAAAGAATTTTTGTGCAAAGTTACAAAAAAACTACTGTTTTGCGTGTTTTGTTTTGAATACAGCTATTTTGATAAGGGAATATTCAATAAATAATGTCTTGCTACTCCTTCACAATTCGCTTGACGGCAAAGCCCTGCTCAGTGTTGATTTTTAAGAAATATACTCCTGTGCTGAGTTGGCTAATATTCCATTCATACTCCCCTACTTGTGGGTTTTCTTGCCTTGGGCTTTGCTTTACTAGCTGCCCTTGGGCATTGAGCCACTCAAACTGCACATTTTGATACGTACTTGCACTTAGCAAGCGTAACCTAACGCGCTCACCTGCTGGATTAGGTGATATTTCTATGGCATTGGCAAGGGCATTATTCTCACTGGCAAGCACTGTGATATTTATTTCATTAGAATATGCTTTGACAGAACCGATAGCAGCCGCTACACGGTAAGTGTAGGGGGTATCAAAAGTAACATTGGCATTTTGGTAGGTGATACTATTGGCATCTATGGCAGCTATTTGTGTGAAACTGCCTGTTCCTTGCTTACGCTCTATGACATAGCTCAACTCATTATTAGCATTGTCTGTCCAATTAAGCCTTACAGAGTTACCCACAGGAGTAGCTGTCAAATTGCTTGGAGCAGCAGGAGGTGTGGCTACGGGTGCAAGTGTAGTAACACTTACTTCTTGCGAAGCATTCTCTCCTGTGGCATTAAAAGGTACAATCTTATAAAAATAGGTAGTTTCGGCAAGTAGTCCTTGTCTATCAGTATAAGTAGTAGTATTGGCAGGTAATGAAGCTATCTCAGCAAAACTATTGCCTGATGAAAGTGAGCGTAAAATCTTCACTCCCCCCTCTAGGTTAGCGTTATCTTCCCAACTCAGGTTAATCTCTATGTCAGAAATAGCTTGTGCTTCCACATTGGTTGCCGTTTTAGGGCGTGTGTAGTTGTGTAATTCTAACTCAGGCGAAGGCAGTGGATAATTGGTATAAAGCCTAAACTCACCGGGTTGTAGCGCGATAGACATATTGGCGTTGCTCACTTCTACGGGGGCATCTTCGCTCCCTGAGAAATACTCATACCAAGTGCCTGTATGCTGAAAATTGGCATTAACTGTTTGTGCAGTTACCCCAAAGTTACCCAAGATATGCACACTCATTTCGTTGGCATTGGCAGGGGTGGAAGTGAAAGGCTGTCTAGTAAGTGTAATTTGTTTTTGCAGGCTACTCCCTCCTAAGATAGAAATGTCTGCTGTCTGAAAAATAGGATAAGTAGTTTTGAGTTTGATAAGTTCGGCAAAAGTACGGTAAAGTCTATTGCGATTAGGCTCATCAAAATACTCCCAGCGGATAGGCTTTCGTCCTGTGCGTCCATTTTCATTGATGGATACATCATAGCCCACTTCTCCAAATTGCCAATACATTTTAGGTCCGGGGATAGCAAACAAGAATGCGTTTGCAGTTTTGATGCGGTCAAGTGCCGTAGCAAGATTACGAACATTGTAGCCGCTGGCACTTGCTCCATTGGCGAGGGCATCTACCATTTGTCGCTCTTCGTCGTGGCTTTCCATATAGCCTACCAAGCCATTGGTAGTCCAGCCTCTGCCTCCACCATTGCTGAGTGAGCGGGCATAAGTGCCTGTGATGTTAGAATTATTAGAAAAACCCAAGACATTTTCTTTAAAACTTCCGTGCATATTGCCCCAAAGTATCATGCCTTTGCCTGCTTCACCTGCACGGTATTCTGCCAGTTCTTTTTCTTCACTGTTGTCTGCAAAATGCTCTAAAATGATATAGGCGGTTGGGTCATCTGCCCAGATAACATCAGCCATACGCTTGATGAGGGCAATGCGTGAATTATCTCTCGCACTCCAAGCTCCTACATTATCTCCTGTATTATTTTGGGTAAATCCTTTGGACAGGTCAAAGCGGTAGCCATCAAATCGGTATTCTTCTAACCAGTGAAGATTTATCTTGTCTATCAAATCTTTGGTATATTGGCTCTCATGGTTAAAATCATAAAACACACTGAAAGGGTGGGTAGCTTGCACATTGAACCAAGGGTTGTTGGGTGTAGGATTGTTACCGTCAAAGTACATCTTTACATAAGGAAATTCTCTATCTGCGTGGTTGAGTACCATATCCAATATGACTGCCATACCACGCTCATGGCATTTGTCTATGAGTTCTTTGAGCTTATTTCTCGTGCCATAGGCTTTATCAACAGCCGTAAAGAAAATTGGATTGTAGCCCCAGCTATCATTGCCAGAGAACTCCATAATAGGCATTAACTCAATGGCATTGATACCCATGTTTTGTAGATAGTCCAATCTATCTATTACATCTTGATAAGAGCCATTGACATCAAAATCGCGCACTAGTAACTCATAAATTACCAAGTTATCTTTGGCAGGACGCTGAAAATCGTTGACTTGCCAATTGTAAGGCGTTTGGTTGGTTTGAATGACAGTAACTGCCCCTGTGGTTTTTCCCTCGGGGTAGGGTTTTAGACCCGGATATATTGCTTCGGTGATAAATCTATCGTTAAATTCATCAAGTATTAATTCCGAATAAGGGTCTGCTACTCTGATAGGGTTATTTTCTGCATCATAGACGACATATTGAAAGCCATATTCTTCTCCAGGTGTGAGTCCATTGAGGGTCAGCCAGTAGCGTTCACCATTAGAGGACTTATTGGCAAGGTATTCGGGGCGAAGTTCCCAGTTATTAAAATCGCCTACGATATAGACAAAACTTTTGAGAGGTGCAAGCAAAGAAACGGTTACAGTAGTAGCGTTGATATAATTGATGCCATCTCTTAGGCCCACGGGAAGGTTGGCTATGTTAGGGGTTTGTTTGACTATATAAAAGAATTTTGTTTCTAGCACTTCTTCTCCATTATCGGCAGTAATTTTTACTTCTCTTCTACCTGAGGTAGCCGCTGTAAGTGTATAGTTGAATGAAGTTGCCTCATTCGCAGAGGCATCTCCTACCAATACATCATCTATAAAGAGTTGAAAATCAGCAGGTAAAGAAGTACTTGCTTCAATCTCAATGTCTTCACCTGAATTGACTAAGATTTCATTTAAAGAGGGTTGGGTGAGTACCAAGCTAAAACCTCCATCATAGATGGGCACAAAAAAATCTTCGGTTTGGGCAGTACCGGCTCCGTTTTTAAGCAATACACCCAATACAACGGCATCTGTTCCAGCGGGGATATTAAAATAAGAACGTGGCGTAATGGTGATACTCCACACATCATCACCCTCAAAAGTCATGGTGCCAGATTCAAAAGGTTGATTAAAGTTGGTTTGCCCCGAGGGCTGAAACTCAAAGGCGTTGTTGGTAGAGCTACCCGCTCCCGACCAAAGAAAAACCCCCGAAGTAAGTCCGAGTAGCCCTTGTGCTCTCCCATCAGTAGCTTGTTTTACATCTATAGTAATTTTTACAGGTTCATCTGTGGTCGGAAAGAGTGGGTCAGTAGTTACTTGTGCTTGTATCTTGAGCGTGACAAGTAGTAACAGAACAATAAAGAATACAAAAATTTTATTTTTCATGATTTTTCTCGATTTTGATTGAGTTGAAATAGGTTAATTTTGAATTGGCTCGTGCCAGAAATTTAGTTAAAAAAATAGCGTAGAATGATATTTCCTACGCTATTTTGGATTATATAAAAAAGTGTTCTTATTGTTTATTTTATTGTGGTGTGAGCTTGAAAGTAGCCGTAGTTAAATCTACCTCAAGTAGGTAAGTACCTTCTGGATTATCGCCAGGTGCCTCAAAGTCGCCCCCCGCAAAACCCAATGTACCTCCAAAGAAATTTCCAGAGAATTTACCTATTTTGCTGTCATCTCCCCAATTTCCAATGTCAGAAATGAGTAGATACCCTCCATTTCCATTAGAAAAAGTAGTAGTAATGCTGTATTTACCTGGAGTAGTTTCAGTAAGCAATTGTGTATTACCAGCACTATTGTCCCAGCCTGCGGGTGTTGCACCTCCTACCAATAAAAGTTGAGTTACTTCACGAGGTGGATTAAATTCAGTTTTAAAGCCTGCTACAGCAGCGTTTTGAGGGTTTACCTGCCCGTCAATGGTAACTATCACATCAAAACCGAATGAGTTTACACCTGTTTTTCCGATTTCATCTTTTACTACTACATACTCTGCGCCAGCAGTTTTGGTTACTGCTGCTGCCATTTGTGTAGAGCCAGGTACTCTTATCATTTGGACAGCATTGCTGAGGTCAGCAGCACCCTTAGGAACAAGATAATAAGTAGCATCATCACTACTTGTATTAACATCTACTACGGTTGTAATCTTACCTGTCTGAATAGCTGCACTAGGAATCACAGAAGGCGCAGGCACTACCCTATCTGCCCAATTAGGTATTGTAAAGGTAAATACACTTGCAGGTTCAAAAGGTGCAGTTCCCCATTGGATATTACCGTCTCCATTGAAGCCAGGGCGAGGCTCATCACTTTCAGTACGGAAATCACGACCGTTTTCATCTTTCATTACTCTATCCCAGCCACCACGTGTAAATTTCACTTGCTGTCCGGGAGTTAAGTTTACGGCAATGTAATAACAATTAGAACTTTCTATACGAGTCAGTATAAAATCAGGGTTGCCAGGATTCCAGTTTCCGTCTGCACCGTTTGCTTCCATAAAATCGCCTACAATGTGTACGGGGTCATCACCAGTATTGGAAGGAGCAATTACTCGCACCCAAGTATTTTTTCCTTCGGGGAGTGGCAAATTAGGAAATTCGCAAGCCGAAGCAGCTTCGGTGATGTAGTTTAAGATATTGACGGTCAGTTCATTGACTGTTCGATTATCTTTTTCATCTATGATGGTATATTCCACGCGGTAGCGTCCAGAAGGTGCTATTTCGCGATTGGGGAAAGGCAATCTGAGTGTAATACGATTGATTTCATTGTTGATGATTTGGCGTAGTACATTAGAAGCAATTGGCTCAGTGCCATCTACTGTGAAAATTTTAGTAGTGATTTCTTTGATGTCTTTGTCATCACTTGCACTGATGGTAAGTTTTACGAAGGGGTCTTCGTTGGTAACTTGAATCAAGTCAAAATCTTCAATTGCCAAGCCTTGAATAAGTGGGTCGACAGTATCTTTGTTACAGCTCCAAAGCCCTAAGCTAAGTGCTATGACAAGCAATAATGATAATTTTGTAAGATGTTTCATTGTATTTAGTTTTAAAATTTTATGAATAAGTAAGTCAGGCAAAATTGCCTGACTTTATAAGTATCAATTAATATCCAGAATTTTGGGTCAATGTTGGGTTGTTGTTCAATGATTCAGCAGGAATTGGGAACAAGATGTAAGTATCAGGACTTGTACCTGTTTTGAAGTCGTGTGGCTGTAAAAACTTACCGAAACGAATCATATCTTGGCGGCGATGTCCTTCCCAGCAAAGTTCACGTCCACGCTCATCATAGATTTCATCAAGAGTAACTGTGCCTGCAAAATCCGCCAAGCCTGCACGGTTGCGTACTTGGTTCAAGAAAGGGGCAGCACCTGCTGCATCACCTTGGCGGAGGCGAAGTTCGGCTTTCATCAAAAGAATATCTGCATAACGATACACAGGGAAATCATTAGAAGATGCACCGCCATTGTAAGGAGGTACGGGTAAAAACTTGGCATTTCTTGAACCATCTCTTACACCAGCATTGGTAAGTGAAGCAATACTCAAACTATAATTGGTAACTTCTTCTCCATCTACTACTTGAGGACCTACTAGCCATTGCGACTTACGGATGTCTTCATCAGCATACTTGTTTACAAAAGCTTGGTGAACAGTAGCACCATTCCAAGTACCAAAATTAAACAATGCTTCGCCATGTGGGCCGTGCAAGGTACGGATACCTATAATATTGCGTGGGGCTTCGTCAGCATCTATGAAAAGTGCAAAGATAGCTTCATTAGAATTTGCAGTTTGTCCAAACAGTCCATCATCTCCACGGCTTAGGTATGCATCACCTGAGATAAGTGAAAAACCACCTTCGTTAATAATTTTATCCACAGCAGCTTCTGCTTCTACCCAGCGTGCAGTGCCTGTGTAAACTTCTGCATTGATATATACCTTGGCAAGTATGGTGTAGGCTACCCATTTGTTGAAGCGGTTGTAGAAGCTACCTCCCTTGGTTTCTGCTAGCAAATCAGCACTTGCAGTTAATTCAGATACTACATAATCATAGACTGCTTGGCGGTTAGACTGTACCACTTCATCAGGAGTTGAAGTACTAGAAGTAACAATCGGCACATTGCCCCAACCATCTAACAATAGATAGTAGAAATACGCACGTAATACCCTTACTTCAGCCAAGGCTTCATCGCTTGCACCTGCATCTGTGAGTAACTCTAGGGCAAGGTTAGACTTGTAAACAGCACGGTAGAGCCAGTTCCAAGTATTTTGCATAAAAGCCTGACCCGCAGTCCAGGTGTGTGTGTACATTTGTAGCCAGATGCCGTTGTCTGCCCAAGCCCCATCAGAGCGAGTAGGCAGCATCATTTCATCGGTACAAGTTTCATTCAAATCGTACCAGCCACGGTCAGCACCTGCAATGCCAATCCCTCCAAAATCGCCACGGATTTCTTTGTAAATATCAGCAAGTGCTGCATTGATGCCTGCTTCGGTACGGTAGAAGTCTTCAGCAACAAATTGGTCGTAGATTCCTTCGTCTAAGTTTGTACAGCTCCCCAGAAATAAGAGGAGTGTTACAAAGGGTATAAAAATTATTTTTTTCATTTTTTTAAGATTTATTAATGATAACTCTTAGTATAATTTTAATGTTTATTAAAAAAGTGCAATTAAAGAATGTTTTACTTGAAAATAACATTCAAGCCTAAGGCAAAGTTACGTGTACGGGGGTAAATTCCTGTATCAATGCCACTTCCACCGCCACCGTCAACTCTTACTTCTGGGTCTATACCCTCATAACCTGTGATGACAAATAAGTTATTGGTAGTGAAAGAGAGGTTCATTCTCTCGATGAGTTTCCAACCTGATGTATTGAAATTATACCCAATGGTTAGGTTCTCAATACGTGTAAAGCCACCATCTTCTAGCCAGAAATCAGTAGCTGATTCACCTGCTACATCACGCATTCCAAGGTCAAGTCCGCTACTTAAGATATTGCTCTGTCCAAGTCTATTCAAAAGGCTCAACTGTGCACGGCGTGCATTGAAGATTTTATGCCCATACGCCCCGCGAATTACCATATTGAGTGTCCAGTTTTTGTAGCTCATACTGGGTGTAAAAGCATAGGTAAACTTAGGCAATGCCTGTCCTGCAATGTAACGGTCATTGCTGAGACGACCTTGCTGAATGCTGCCATCACCGTTAAGATCATCTACGATTTGTGTTCCGTTTTCATCAATACCTGCGTGGCGGAATACATAAAAAGTACCAATGGGCTGCCCTTGGATAAGGTAGGAGATGTCATTGTTTTGTCCACCTACACCCGTGATGTCCACACCACCCCAGCTTACAAAGTCGGTATTAGTTTCTTCTCCTAGGGGTAAAGTTCCGTTGAGGTTTACCACTTCGGTACGAATGGTAGAGAAGTTACCTGCTAAGTTTACTTTGAGGTCTGAGTTGTTGATGAGTTGATAGTTCAAAGAGATTTCAAGGCCTTGGTTGAGTACTTCCCCTACATTGGCTCTCAATCTATTAAACAAATAAGGCGGAACGGGTACTTCATATTCAAACAATAAATCTGTGGTAGAACCTGAGAAGAAATCAATGGCACCTCCTAAGCGTCCTTCCATAAGCGCGAAATCAAGTCCAAAGTTATACATCTCGCGCGTTTCCCAGCGGAGGTCAGGGTTAGCGTTTTGTGTGATAGAGAAGTTACGAATTAGCTCTCCCCCAAAGAAGGTATTGCCTGTATTTCGTACCAATACTACTGAATTGAGTGGTCCAAGGCCCTGCTGACTTCCTGTGATACCAAAACCAGCACGTACTTTCAAGTCAGAGAAGATATTTTGGTTTGCCATAAAATCTTCTTCGCTGATTCTCCAAGCCACTGAAACGGCGGGGAAATTACCCCATCTGTTATTTACACCAAATACAGAAGCCCCATCACGGCGTACACTTGCAGTAACGAAGTAACGGTTTTTGTAGCTGTAATTTACGCGTCCAAGGAAAGATACCAAGGTACGGTCATTACGGTAAGAGCTTACATTTCCTTCTTGGAAAGTACCTGCGTTTTGAATAGCCCCTGCTCCTAATACATCATTTGGGAAATTAATACCTCTGATATAGTTACCTTTAAAATCTGCTTTTTGCCATTCATACACTCCCATCACATCAATGCTGTGGTCGCCAAACGACCTGCGGTAGTTCAAAATGAAGTTAAACAGTCTTTCGTCATCACGGTTAGTTTCTTGTACAGCTATGCCGTTGTTCTGACGACCCTCAAAAGTAGCCAAGCGTGACTGATAGCCCGTATAAGCACGGTCGTTCAATCGCCAAGAACCAAAAGCTGTAGCGGTTAGTCCTTCTATAATTTCATAGGCAGCACGCACACTCCCGAAAAGGCTGTTTATCTTATCACCATCTTCTATTTCTCTTACTCTTGCTACAGGGTTTGTATAGTTGAAAAGGGTTGCATCAAAAAAGTAGTCATTTGTACCTTCTATAAAGATTGGGTTGGTCGGACGTGTACCGATTGCAAGCCCATAGGCGCCAGGTCCATTGAACTCTCTGCTTAAACTAGACATATTAAGATTATAAGTCAATGTCAGTTTATCGTTCAAAGCTCTTTGTGTAGCTTGTACTCGCCCTATGTAATTTTCAGAGCCTGAGTTTTCTACGATACCTTCCTGCAAGATAGCCGTAACAGAGGCACGGTAGGTCAAGTTTCCACTTCCACCACCAAAAGCAAAATTATGGTTTTGGGTATAGCCTGTACGCGTGATTTCGTCCACCCAATCTGTATTACCGCCTTGGTCAAAATCAGTAACGCCTCTTGCTTGTGCAGCCGCTCGGTATTCGCTTGCACTGAGCATATCTAGCTGATTGGCAATAGTTTCTACTGAGAATACGCCGTTATACTCCAACGTAGTTTTACCTTCTTTGCCTTTTTTGGTAGTAACCAACACTACTCCATTGGCACCCCTAGAACCATAAATTGCTGTAGCAGAGGCATCTTTTAAGATGTCAATGGATTCTATTTCGCTAGGAGCAATTTGGTTGAGTAGCCCCAGACCACCTTGGATACCATCTACTACTACAAGGGGGTCGCTACCGCCTATGAGCGAGGTAATCCCACGAATACGGATATTGGGTGCAACACCGGGTTCGCTACCTACTTGATTAATGTTCACACCAGCGGCACGTCCGTTGATTTGCTGTAAGGGGTTGGTGATAGGGCCAGGGTTAAAGTCCTCTGAACCAATTTTGGTAATCGCTCCTGTGAGGTCTTTTTTCTGTTGTATGCCATAACCTACTACCACGATTTCTTCAAGGCTTTGAATATCCTCCTTGAAGTCAATGTCTATGGTAGCCTGCCCTGTAAAAGGTATTTCTTGGCTTACATATCCAATGGATTGGAACACAAGAATTTCTCCGTTGGCTACTTTGAGTTGATATTTACCTTCTACGTCAGTGATAGTACCGCGTGTAGTGCCTTTCACATAGACACTTGCGCCAGGCACTCCCTCGCCGAAGGCATCTTTTACTGTACCTGATACAGTTAGTTCTTGAGCATATACTTGGGTGCAAAACACCACACATAGCACAAAAGCCCAACTCAATAATTTTTGAGCCCAGCCTGTACACTTTGCTTGACCTTGCATTGCTCCCTTGGGAGGTGCTTGAGGGCAAGTTCTAAGAGCGTAAGATTGTTTCATCATTTACTTGTTTTTGATTTTTACTATTTTGTTACTGATACTTTTGAAGTAATTTTTCTAAAAAAAGTACTTAAAGCTATTTGCCTTCTTACTGTTCTGAAATATTACTGTGTATCAATAATAGTAAACTTTTTTTTAAAAAAATCCTATTTCCACAAAAAAAAATCACTTTTTTTTATGGAAACGTATTCGCAAACGTTTGCAATTTTTGATGATAAATCTTAGCTTATTTAAACTCAGTCTTTTTTAGATGTAACTTTTTGAATTGCTATTGCTAGATTTTCTTGTAAAAGTACAATTTATGCAATGGGTGAGGTGAGAAAATAGAGATATGATAAAACCAATGGCTTTGAGCTGACTTATAGGCGTTCTACTTTTTGAAAAAAGTGGAACGCCTTATTTCTTCATAAGATGGGTAAATGGAAGTATATTGTGCAATGAGTGGAATAAACTCAAAAAAGGAAACTTTATGGATAGGAACTGCCTGCTAAGGCCTCCCCCCTCCTACGAAGTACTTGGTATAATAAGTTTCAGATAGATTGCTTACGATGACACCCTTGGAGCTAGAAGCATGTACAAAATAGCCGTCTTGGAGATAAATACCCACATGCCCTACTTTAGGGGTTTCTATTTTGAAAAATACCATGTCGCCTTCTTTAAGGTTGTTTTTTGAGATGGCTTGGCTTTGTGCTGCCATACCATCGGCGGTGCGTGCGGTAGGTTTGTCGTAAACTTTGAGGTAAACCTGCTGCACAAAACCTGAACAATCGGCACCCGCTTTGGTATTGCCTGCATAAAGGTAGGGTGTACCAAGCCAGTCTCTGACCGTTGCTAGTAACGCAGGGTTGGCATTGGAGCTTACTGCATAGCCAAAGGTTTGGGAGTACCTGGCTATTTCGGCACTGCTCAAGCCAACACTCGGCTCAGAAAGATTGATTGTGGTTTCTTTGGTGGGTTTTGAGGAAAAGAGCGTGGCACAACCCGTCATAAAAAATAAAAAAAGAACTACGGCAAGCCCTATGTGAAAAGTGTTGTTTTGCATATTATTGATGTTTTGTAGTGAGATAACTGTCTAACTCACGCTCAATCCAAAAAATTGTTACTTGATTAGATAAATTTTGGACATTGTAACTGTGCTTATTTTCATTTTATGGCAGTCATCTGAAGACCTGAAGATGAAGATTTTACAAAAATTGATATAAAATCTCTTTTTCGAATAAATATGTGTAAAAAAAGATGAAATTTAGTAAATTTACCCATCAATTTGTATTAAATAGCAATTGCCATGGAAGTTATCCGAAATTCTGCCTTTCTACAAAGCCTTTTGGAGAATCAACTCTATAAAATTACTGCCCCTTCTATTCGCTATTCCTTAGTCGTTTTATTTGCACATCAGCAAGCCCCTTTGATGCCTACCGAAGAGGAAGCATTTTTAGAAAAAATCCTCAAAGCAGTAAATCTCAATTTTGATGAAGTAAAACTCATCAATCGGCTTGCCTGCTCACCAGAAGATGACTGGAGTGAGTGGGTAGAGATTCCTGCCCATTACTTGATTGCTTTTGGTACGGAAATCCCACTTATCAAGGCAACTATTCCTTTGTATGCCCTCCAGCACTACCAAGCTGTGAGTTTCTTCAAGGCGCATAGTCTAGGAGAAATCGCCAACGACCAAGAGAAGAAACGCCTACTTTGGGCTGCACTCAAGCAAATGTTTCTATAAATTTTCATCTGGCTTCTTGCTACCCACCGAGGTTAGCGCATACTGGTAAGCATACTATAAAACTAGTACCTTTGCCGAGCTGACTTTCTACAGAGAGTGTGCCACCATTTTTTTCGATAAATTCTTTGCAAAGCAATAGGCCTAGCCCTGTGCCTTTCTCGCCTGCGGTGCCTTTAGTAGTGAAAATCTGCTGCTCTGCAAAAAGCCGTTTGAGTTGCGAGGCTTCTATGCCTACGCCATCATCTATGATTTTAAAAATGACGTTTTCGGCGTTTTTCCTTACAGTCAATTTGATTTTTCCACCTTTGGGTGTAAATTTTAAGGCATTATTGAGTAAATTACGGAGTACAAAACTGAACATATTTTTATCTACGGTCAGTGTGAGTTGCGGAGGAAAGTCAGTTTGTATACTAATTTGTTTGCTTTCAGCACTTACCGTGAGTAGGTCTATGTTGTCTTGTATGATACTTTCTATGGCAACGGATGTGGGCTGAAACTGAATCTGCTCCATTTGGCTCATAGCCCATTGCAGGAGATTGTCTAAGAGTAATGAAAGGCTTTCTACTGATGTTTGGGTTTTGGAGGCAAGTTTTTGGAACTCGTCTGGGCTGATTTTATCGGAGTAATTGATAAGAATATTCAGAAATGAATGGAGTGTGGCAATGGGGCTTTTGAGGTCGTGAGAAATGATAGAAAAGAATTTATCCTTCAAGTCATTGAGTGTTTTGAGTTTTTGCTCTGAGTGCCGGAGTTGGTCTATGATGGTTTCAAGTTCTAGGGTTTTGTCTTTGAGGTCAGCGGTTTGGAGGGCTACTTCTTGCTCGAGGCTTATTTTTTGGGCTTCTATGAGTTTTTGTTTTTCTTTTTGCTGGTCGCGAGCGAGTTTTTCTTTTTCTAATTCTTTTTGTGCTACTTCTTCGCGTGCTTTTTTGAGGCGGTCGGCAAGCCCTAGCGAAAATAGTATAACTTGCAAAATCACCCCAAACTGTACACTATAACGCGTCAGTAAGGTATTGGCTATCCAGTCGGTTTCTCTAAGAATAAATAAGATAGACCCAAAACTAAAAAGTACGTTTGCCAGCAGAAAGTAACGTGCAGGGGCAAATCCTTTTTTCCAAGCCAAATAGCCCATAGCCAGCATCATGCTCAGCACGATTACCCCCATTGTGCCTATCCAATTGACAGTGAGCCTACTGAAATCTAGGGGAGTTAGCCAACTGAGCAAACCCGTAAAAATGGGTATGCTGTAAAGCAGTAATAAAAAATTGAGAAATTTATTCCAACGCGGCAGAATCTGCCCTAGATGCAAATAAGATTGTGTGAAAAGTATCCAAGCCATACGTGTAAGCGGCACGATAAAAGCAAAACTGTAGGCATTGAACACAGGGCAACCCGTCCAGAGTATCTCGAGCAGAAAGCCCTCATAAAACATAAAATACAAGCCTACCCCCACAATAGAAAAAACGTAGTACAAAAAGCTAATATCACGGACAGTCAGGAAAATCAAAAAATTATACAATGCCATCACAAAGATAATCCCCAGAAATATGCCTTGATAGAAAAGCCTATCCCGCTCTCGTTTTGCCACTTGTTTTTCTGACCAAAGACTCACCACAAAAGTATCGGGCAAGTAAAAAGCCATTTCTTGTCTTAACTTCAGAAAGAAAGTTTTTTGAGTAGCAGGGTGGGCTGCTAGTATTCCCAAAAATTCACTCCGGGGATACACCCGTGCTGAAACTGGCAAAAAATGCCCTGACTGTCCTCGCTGACTGAGTTGTTGTGTGCCTTTGTTAAGTTCATACAATTCAATGTATGACCAATTGCTCAAAGAAAGATAGTAGGGACTAGGCATAAGTGGAAGCGTAATTTTTAGCCAATACACTTGTTCGGTCGCCAAGGGCTTGGCGAACTCAGAAAGAGGTATGAAATGCTGCTTGGATAGCTCGTTTACCGGGGTATTTTTCGCCAATACTTCAATTTTTTGAGCAGAGAGAGGGCTTACATTAGAAAGATTGTTGAGCGGAATGGCATCTTGAGCTTGCGCAAAGAATAGCCCTCCCCAAACCAATGCAAGGCTAAGTATGCAAATTACCTTATTTTTTGGAGTTTTATCAGCGATTTTCTCAATCTTTCTTTGCAAATTGTTCAACTCTTTTTTTGTGCTAACTAAAATTGAGGTAAGTACAATTGCCATCAATACTTAAAACCATCAAGCTGCTTACACACTAGCAGTAGCAACTCAATGTAATTCTTGACTACACCTCTTCTGCAAAGATACATATTAAATAAGAGTGAAATATCATTTTTATCAACTTAACAATACTTGAAAATCTTATTCATTTGCTGTATTTTTGTGAAATAGAGCAACACAAAAGCTAAAAAAATGAAACCTACACTCACCAATGCCAAAAAACTTGAGATGATTGCGCTTACTCAAAAATGGGTAGAAACCTTCATCATTGGGTTAAACCTCTGCCCTTTTGCCAAAGCTCCCTACCTCAAAAAGGAGGTGCGATTTACTGTAACAGACGCTGACAGTATGCAGGATTTTGTGCAAAGCTTTGCCAATGAACTCAGCCTGATGGACGAAGACCCTAGCGTAGAAACTACCCTGATGATAGTACCTAGACTGGGCGATATAGAATACTTTCAGCCTTTTATAAAGTTTTGTGAGGAGACCATTGTATTGAATAACTGGACAAAATCCTATCAAATAGTTTCTTTTCACCCTTTTATGCGTTTTGATGGTATTGAGGCAGACTCCCCTCGCAATCTAACGGGTATGTCTCCTTACCCTGTCTTGCATATCCTGAGAGTAGCCTCGGTAGAAGGGCTGGGCAAGGCTGTCAAAAAAGATGTGCAAATAGAAAACGATAAAAAACTAAGTGCAATGAGCAAAGAGGAAGTACATGAGCTTTGGCAAAAATTATTGGATTAGATGTCTTAAACCATACAGTGCGACAGGAAACTTAGCTTTTGAGTGTACCATCTTAGTTATTACCTCAAAATAATT
>CAYZQI010000074.1:0-4389 GCA_964480455.1 uncultured Cytophagaceae bacterium | reverse complement strand
TAAGCCAACATCAGCTTGAAACCCTTATAATAGTTGCTTAAACGAGTTTCTATCCATTGAATTTCTTTTTCTGCGTAGTTTTTGAGTTCAAAATTACCATTACCTTGTAGTTTTTGTAGTCTTTGTAGATGCACCAGTCCGCTTGTGCCTACTATGCCAAAATACTTTACTACGTTTTGTAGCATTTCCTTATCATATTCAAGTGTCAGAAGTGCTTCAAAAGCTACTTTTGTTTGTTGCTCGAGGGCTTGCCTGATGTGCTGCACGTTTTGGGAAGTAGTAACTACCGTGGCTACCCCTTCACGGTAATCTTTGGCTACATCTACTATGTCATCAAGCAATTGATACCAAGCCCCGAGTGCATAGACCGTTTTCTGCTCGTTGGGTAGCAGTGCATTTTCCATCAGAAGGCGAGAAAGTAACAGTGCAAGCCCTCCTTTGTCAAAGCTAATTTTTAAGATTTGTTGCTGAGTAAGTGTGTGTCCGTTTTGTTGCTTTCGGCTTTCTATTTGTGCTTGATGAAATTGCCAAAATACTTCTTCAAATAGAGGTGTTTTCTGGTAAGTTCTAAACAACTCTAAGAGTAAATCCCTACAAACGGCTTGTTTTGTATTGCTGGGTTGGAAAGCAGCAGGGTATTGGTAGAGTTGCCAGATTTCTTCATCACTCAATATTCCCTCATCAAAAAAATCGTCATACAAGCAGAGCAGCGATGCATAAAGCGTAAGTTGCGCTCTTTCTTTATTTGTGAGCGGTTGTTGTCTTAGTAAGGCAAAAAAATCTGCAAAAAAAACAATGAATTGTAGTGGATAATCACGCATTCGGCGCAGGTCTTTGGCTTGTAGTGTGCCATCATTGGGTTGCCAGTGTTGGTATTTTTGTAAGGCTTGTGCTGTAAATTGGCGTTGGTGCTGGTAGTTTTTTTTGAGTTGATATATTTTTTGGAGGAGCGAAAATATCTTAAAATATTTTTTCATTTTACAATCCGTAAGTTCAGCATATTATTTTAGGCATAAAATTAACAAAAAAACGCATTGCTGGGTATTTGCAATGCGTCTTTGTGTAGTTAAAAAATGTAAACCTATTTGTGGAGGATTAAACCTTGGCAGGCTTCCACATTTCAACCAATTTTTTGGTTATATCTACGGCATAATCAGTAGTAAACATTTCGGTCATGTTGATAGGTTTTCCAAAGTTTTCTACCCAGTAGCTACTTACTTCTTTCACGTTGTCTTGTAGTTTCTGTACGTTAGCAGTCAAGATGCTATTTAGCTCTTGTGTGTCTTTTGCCTTCAAAGTGAGTAAAAGGGCAGAGAACCATTCTTTGCCTAGTTCTTGCTGTGCTTCTACACTTTCTTTTACCAACACAGGTGCGTCATCAAACTTGATTTGCTTTTTCAGACCTTCTACAGAGTTTTCCAAAGTAGTTTGTTGTTTTTCTAACCACTCGTTAAACATAGTGCGAGATTTATCGATAGATTCGGTGGCTTTGAATGAGTCAGCAAATTGCTTAGAAGATTCTACAAAACCGTTTACAAGTTTTGTTTGTGTTTCCAAGAGCATATCAAAAGCAGATTTTACACTTTCGGTAGCTTCTTTTGTGGCTTGTGTAGCCTTGGCAGTTTCAGAGGTTTTAGTTGTATTTTTCATATTTTTAAGATTTAATGATAATGTTTATGCAAACGTAATAAGGATTTTTATAAAATTAAACAAAACATTGAAAAAAAATCAAAAATATTTAAAAAAAGGCAATCAATTGATATTTTAATATTTGAAAATTGTACTATTCTCATAAATCTAGCTATTTAAAAATAAATTAGATACATTTTTTGATTTATGATTATTTCAATATTGCTGCTTTACTCAATAGGCTTTTACTTGGCAAATAATTATTTTTTTGAGCATAGATTGTATCTCTCAAATAAAAATTGTAATTTATGATGTTATGTACTAACTTTGCAGACTTATTTGAAAATTAACCCATTGTTTAAATAAATCAGTAACATTATGGCAAACCATAAATCTGCAATCAAACGTATTCGTTCTAATGAACGCCGCCGCTTGCGTAATCGCTACCAAGCCAAAACTTGTCGTACTTTTATCAAAAAACTGCGTAACACCAAAGAACACGAAGAGGCACAAGAACTCCTCAAAAAAGTATCTGCTATGCTTGACCGCCTTGCACGTAAAAATGTTATCCATAAAAACAAAGCTGCCAACAACAAATCTAAATTAACAAGATTTGTAAACAAGTTGGCTTCTTAATCTCAGCCCTTCGTGGTCAGCCCTTGTGTCATTAATTGAGTCTGGGAAGATTTAGTAAGCAAGTACCTGGTAAGTCAATGCTATCAAAGTAAAATGCTATTACTTATTTTACTCAAAACATCATTACAAATGAAGCCATTTCTCTAAAACACCACACAGCCTAGGCATTGTGTGGTGTTTTTATGATTGATGCCTTGAGCAAACAATTTATGGCTTAAATAGTATTTAATGATGCAACTGTCGGATTTAAAAAACTGAACTGCGCGCTAATTACACTATTTTAGCTAAAATCTGACGGGCTTCTGAACAAATACATAATTGTTTGCTTGATTCGTTAAAAATAAAAAAACTTAGCAATGCTTATCCTAATTTCTCCTGCCAAATCTCTAGATTTTGAAAGTGCAGACCCTGCCCAACAACACAGCACAGTAGCTTTTCCAGATGAAACTACTATACTGGTGAAATATATGCAAGGGCTCTCGCAAGAAGACCTCAGACAAATGATGGACCTTAGCGACAAATTGGCGGCTCTCAACTACGAACGCTACCAAACTTGGGCTTTTGATACACTGCCTACCCAATCAAAATCTGCACTGTTTGCGTTTCAGGGTGATGTCTATCAAGGATTAGAGGCAGCTAATTTTGATGCCCAAAGCCTTGAATTTGCCCAAAAACACTTGCGTATCTTATCAGGTCTGTATGGTATCTTAAAACCCTTTGACCGCATACAAGCCTACCGACTAGAGATGGGCACTTCGTTAGGTATGCCACAAGCCAAAACCTTGTATGACTTTTGGGGCGAAAAAATCACACGAAATATCAACCAAGAGCTAAAAACACACATAAACCCTACCCTCATCAACCTTGCTTCGCAAGAATACTTCAAAGCAGTAAAGCCTGCCCAAATTGAAGGAAAAATACTTCACATACATTTTAAAGAACTCAAAGGCGATAAATACAAAGTGGTAAGTTTCTATGCCAAAAAAGCCCGTGGACTAATGAGTGCATTCATCATCAAAAATCAACTCACCGAGCCTGAGCAGCTCAAAGCCTTTGATGAGGAAGCCTATCAATTCAATGCCTCACTCTCCGATAGTGAAAACTGGTATTTTACAAGATAAATTTTATTATTTACATGCCAAAGTTAGTCTATTTAGATGCACATACCCTCAACCCAGGCGACCTAGACTGGTCTGTGCTTGAAGTTTTTGGAACATTGAAAACTTACCCGCGTACCTCTGCCCAAGAAGTGATAGCACGTAGCCAAGAAGCAGACGTTATTCTCACCAACAAAGTGTATTTTAATGACGAACGCCTCCAACAACTACCTAAACTCAAGCTACTCGTCATCACTGCCACAGGCTATAACATCATCGATGTAGCTGCTTGCCGCAAACTGGGCATTACGGTCTGCAATATCCCCAACTATGGCACAGAAGCAGTAGCACAGCACACATGGGCATTGCTGCTAGCTCTCAGTAACCAAGTGGCTACGCACACCAACAGTGTAAAACAGGGTGATTGGGCGCGCAACCTTGATTGGTGCTATTGGACAGCTCCTATCACCTCGCTCATAGGCAAGACCTTAGGCATCTTTGGCATGGGCAAGATAGGACAAGAGGTGGGGCGCATAGCCAAGGCCTTCAAGATGGAGGTGATTTACCATAGCCGAAAAAATAAAAATTTAGACTTTGCCCAATGGGTTGAAAAAGATACCCTTTGGCAACAGGCTGACATCATCAGCCTGCACGCCCCGCTTACCCCCGAAACCAAACACATCATCAATAAGGAAAGCCTTGCACAGATGAAAAAAGGTGCTTTTATCCTCAATACAGGCAGAGGAGATTTAATTGCCGAGCCTGACCTCGTGGAAGCCCTCCGCTCAGAAAAAATAGCTGGAGCAGCCTTAGATGTGATGAGCCAAGAGCCTCCACCTCTTTCACACCCTTTTTATGAAATGCCTCAAGTTTACCTCACACCTCACAATGCCTGGTGTAGCCAAGTTACTCGTCAAACACTTTTAGACATTGCCGCAGAAAATGTTAAGGCTTTTTTAGAAGACAAACCTGTTAAGTAAAGAAACTTAAATAAATTGTACAAAAAAGTTATAGTTTTGTTTTTCAT
>CAYZQI010000073.1:0-22514 GCA_964480455.1 uncultured Cytophagaceae bacterium | reverse complement strand
AAAAAATAACTTAGCTGTGTTGTCCGTCCAATGCCTGCGCAGGTGAAGGATATTTTCCCATTGGTTGAGTAACACACTGCAAGTTTAGTAAAAAAAAAAAAATAGAAACCAAATTTTTTGTGATTTTTTTTCATTTTTTTTTAACTTTGGGGCATTCATCTTACATTACTCATTCATACACCAATAAAAAATGCCTTCTATCCGAGAAGAACTCCTCAGTATGCGCAGCGAAGAAGCCCAAGAAGTATTGGGCAAGCCACTACATTTTTTGCTTTTGTGGGGAATCCCTATGCTTTTGCTGGTCTTTATGGGCTTTGTTGCCTTGGCAGCTTTCATTCGCTACCCCGATGTGTTACAAGCAAAAGTGCTGATAAGCAGCAATCCACCCCCTGTGCGGGTATTTGCCCGTAGTCCTGGGGCTTTGCGCCTATTGGTGCAAGACGGGCAAAAAGTGCAGGCTGGCGAAGCCCTTGCTTACATTCAGAACCCTGCTATCTGGGCAAGTGTGCAACAACTCCTGCAAAGCTTAGAAAGCAGCGCAAGCTTTGATGAAGCTACCTTTGTAGCACAAGCACCTGCTTTTGAGCAGGGTTTGGGTGAGCTACAGCCTTATTTTGAGGCTTTGCTGCAAGCCTGCAAAGAAAAACTACTGGCTGAAGAATACCCTCTTTACGACTATACACAGCAGTCACTCAGCCAACTCCTGCAGCAAAAGCAAAAAGTAACACAAAACTTACAAGAGAAATACGCCCTAGACTACCGCCTACTGGCTCAAGCGCAAAAGAGTTATCGGATTGATTCAATCTTGTATGCCCAAAAAGTGAAAAGTACCTTAGAGCAGTACCAATCCGAAAGTGAGTACCTACGCCAGCAGCAAAGCCTCAAACTAAGCGAACAGTCCTTGTTAGGAAACATAGAACAACTCCAAGACCTAAGAGGACGCATAGGCGAGCAGCAACTCCGTGCCCAAGAGCAAAGGCAAAAACTATTGCTCAATCTAGGGCAAGCCTACCGTAACCTTCAGACACAAATCACACTCTGGCAGAGCAGATATTTGCTCATTAGCCCACTAGGGGGCAGTGTGCAGCTATTGAGCTACTGGGCTGATAATCAGTATGTAAGCGGTGAGCAAGCAGTCCTGAGTGTGATTCCCGAAGCAAACAATACGCAGAGTGTTCGGGTGTATCTGCCTTTGCAAGAGGCAGGCAAAGTGCAGGCAGGGCAAGCCGTGTGGCTGAGTCTGTATGACTACCCCGAGCATGAATACGGCAAACTCAGGGGTGAGATTCAGAAGATTTCTACGCTCTCGCAGCGACAAAATGGACAAGAGGAAGCGCAATACATCTTAGAAGTGCAGCTACAAGATGGCAACCAAACCCTGCTTGGCAAAAACATCACATTCAAGCCCGAAATGGAAGGCGAAGCAAGTGTTATCACAGCACCTTATAGCTTGTTATCACGTATTTTTTCGCCACTTGTGCGGCTGTTGCAGAAGTAGTCTGCAAAGGGGGGATTTCTGTAGTGTGAAGCTCCAGCTTCACAGCGTTGGCTAAAATGTTATTAGGACTTAGGAGAACAAAATGACCAATGACTAATGCCTTACCCTCAGATACTTTCATTATGAGAGAGATAACTCAGTATTCAAAATGGAAATTTTGGATATTTAGTGTAAAATTGATAACTTTACATGATTTCAGAAAGCTAGTTTTGTAAATAAAAGTAATCTATAAGCCAATGCAACAAGAAGGAACAGTACAACTGAATGAAGTTCAAATTACACTACTTAGATTGTTTCAAAGAGAGATTTCTGAAGAACAAATACAAGACATCAAGAAAATGTTGTTTGATTATTATAATCAACAGCTAAAAACAGAACTTGCAAGCGTCCTCAAAGATAAGCAATTGACCAATAAAGACTTTGAAGAGATGCTCAATGACCCAAACACATGAGAGTAGTCATAGATACAAATTGCTTGTTGGCTTCTATTCCCCCTGAAAGCCCTTATTATTGGCTATACTTGGCATTTGAAAAGGGATTATTTGAATGGGTGATAAGCAATGATATTTTACACGAGTATGAAGAAATATTAGCCCGAAAATACTCAAAACAAACGGCAGAATTAGTCATTAATATTCTTTCTGTAGCACCTAACACTCTCTTTGCAACACCTCATTTTTATTGGAATCTAATCAATAATGACCCTGATGACAATAAATTTGCAGATATAGCCATAGCTACTGCCGCAGATTTTCTGGTGAGTAACGACAAAGATTTTAATATCCTTAAAACCATTGATTTTCCAAAGGTAAATGTAGTTACTTTGCAGGTGTTCAAAGAAATGATTGACAAAGCAAACCCTCTTTGGCAATAAGAAACATTACAAATCTAAGGTTAATTTTATTTTGGCTTTACACCCCAAGGGTTTTCAAAACCCTTAGGGTGTTGGAGTACACATTTTATTTTTTATCATAATCATACACAATTTTACCTTTCAATCTGTTGATATAAATGTCTAATTGCTTTTTTTCATCTTGTTCATCATAACCTAACATAGCATTATAAGGATTGTAGTCAATGATGATAAACTCTGGGTGATGTAATTGAAATAAGATCTTTTGTCTATACTCTGAAAATGATTCAAGTCCTAAACTCATTCTATTTTTGTTTACCATATTCAGTAACGACTCATTATAACAAGGGTTATTTTCAATTACTTTATTATTAATTCTTATAAAAGCTTGATGCCCATACCCTTGTTGGTTATCAAAATTTGTAGCCAATTCTTCCATAAAAGTTAAATATCTTGGAGAAAACTCCCCTTGCTTTGTTGCTTTTCTTAATATAGGTAAAAAATCATATCCTTTATTCTGAATGTCATGATGAATGATCAACCAGTAAGGCTGATGATGTGCAGAGTCATAAATACCTATCAAATCTTCACTAGGAAACCCATATTTGTCTATCACTTTCTTTAAATCTGCCACATTTTTGGCATCTATCTTATTGATTGTATCTCTGTAAAGAGTATAGCTTCCTTCTTTCTTGCGAAAATACTGATCTTTTTCTCTTAGTTCTATGAACTGATTAATCACAGATTGATTGATATTAGAAAGATATTTCTCTCTTAATTTATCATACTTATCTGCTAAATTATTCCATTTCTCTTGATGTGTCAATATATCAAGAGGGGCTATTCCAAATTTTTCTAGTGTATATCCTTTGAGTATTAGTTTCTCAGCAAAGTTGAAAGCTAGTGAGTAATTAGCTGTTTTAATAGCACAGATAAGTGCATTATGGTAATCTTTTGCAAAAACTTTATCAGCATTTGCAAATGCTTGTTGATATTTTGCAACTGCATCTTCAAGTTGATTATTTACAATATCCATTTCTGCTTGTGAAATGAGAGGATAATATACCTCACAATAATTTTTTTGTGAATAAGCATTGAGGGTACAAATCAATAGAAGCCAAAGGCTGAAAAATATCACTTCTTGTTTCATTCCTTCTTAAAAACATTTCCTTCAAGGTATTTTTTGAGTGAAGCAGGATGCAAAAATTGCTTTATTAAGTTGCCTTGTTTATCAAATAAGACACAGTAGGGATAACCATTTTGTAGCAAATTTGTTTTGTCTATCATAGCACAATAGGCTGATACCCAAAATTTAGCTTTTTTAGTTGCTAAATTTGAATGAAAAACCGTATTTTTATTAGTCCAAAATCAGGTAAGAGCCATTAGGAATTAGAAGAACAAATGACCAATTCCTAAGATTTCTGTATATTTATTTGCTAAACATCAAAAATAAAATCTCTCTATGAAATACATCACTGACCTCTCAGAGTTAGACCTCAATGGTACTTATACCTACGCAGATTATCTTACTTGGCGTTTTGAACAGAGTGTAGAGCTGATTAAAGGCAAAATATTCAATATGTCGCCTGCACCGAGTAGAAAACATCAATATATCTCTACACAGTTACAAGGATTCTTATTTATTCACCTAAATAACGAGCCCTGTGATTTGTACTCTGCCCCCTTTGATGTACGCTTGCTAGACAAGGAGAAATCAAGCAAAGCCCACCAAGATATTTATACTGTGGTGCAGCCTGATATTTGTGTAATTTGTGATAAAACAAAGCTAGACGAGCAGGGCTGTATAGGTGCGCCTGATTTGATTGTAGAAATTCTCTCTCCTGGCAATTCTAAAAAAGAAATGAAAACCAAATATGCTCTCTACGAAGAAAGTGGTGTGTTAGAATACTGGGTTGTTTACCCTTCAGAGCAGACCTTGTTTCAGTTTATCCTGAACGAAGAAGAAAAATATGTTCTCAAGAGTCCTTTTGCCGAAGATGAAGTATTCAATGCGCATATTTTCCCTGAGTTAAGCATTGACTTGGCGAAGATTTTTGAAGAGTAGAAAGTTCTCTAAGTCTAAGCTGTTATTGGTCTTATCTTTCAGCTTTTTATTAGAGAGACCAACCACTCGAGTACAAAGGTTTGTGATTAATGTGATAACTAAATAATGCCGTGCTAAAGAAAGTGTAAATTATGAGTTGTGAAATATGATTTTTTAAAGTCATCATTATCAATAACTTACAAGTTGAAATAACCGACTTTGCTTCCGCTTTTTTGCAGTACTTGAGGTGTATGACCATAATAGTTGAAGCAAAAACAATATTTGAGCTATACCCAATTACTCAAAATTAACACTCAATAAATCAAAGGTTTTTTTGTCTTTGCAAAATTTAGGCTAATTTGGCTATTTAGAATAAAAATGATAGATGAGTTATTTACAGGGTTTGGCTGGATTGGCAGTTTTTGTAGCAATTGCCTATGTTTTCTCGAGTAATCGCCGTGCCATTGATTGGCGATTGGTATTGATTGGGGTTTCATTACAAATTTTACTAGGTATATTGATTATTCAAGTGCCTTATATCGCACTTTTATTTAAAAAGATAAGTGAGGCTTTTGTTACTTTCCTAGATTTTTCGCAAGTAGGTGCTACTTTTCTTTTTGGTGACCTTGCGCGCAACAGTGCTGCTTTTCCAGATGCCAAGCATAGCCTTGGTTTGATTGTGGCTTTTCAGGTGTTGCCTACCATCATCTTTTTTGCAACAGTTACATCAGGTTTGTATTATTTGGGTATTCTCCAGCGGATAGTCTATGGCATAGCTTGGGTCATGGCACGTTCTATGCGGCTTTCAGGGCCAGAAAGTTTATCATCAGCAGGCAATATCTTCTTGGGGCAAACTGAGGCACCGCTGCTAGTAAAGCCTTTTATAGAAAAAATGACCTATTCTGAGTTGATGTGCCTAATGACAGGGGGCATGGCTACCATTGCAGGCGGAGTATTGGCTGCCTATGTGTCTTTTTTGGGAGGTGATGACCCTAGTGTGCGCGCCGAAGTAGCTGCACATTTGCTTACAGCTTCTATTATGAATGCACCTGCTGCAATTGTTATGGCAAAAATTCTTGTGCCACAGACCCAACCCGAGCTCATCACCCAAAAACTTGAGGTTTCGCAAGAGTCCTTGGGGGTTAATCTTATTGATGCACTCTCGAGAGGGGCAGGAGACGGTTTGAAACTTGCCCTCAATGTAGGAGGAATGTTGTTGGCTTTTATTGCCTTGATTGCTATGATAAACTATGGCTTGGGTGGTATTGGTAGTTTGATAGGTGTAAACGGGTTGATAAAATCAAGCACGGAAGGTGCTTTCGAAGGGCTTTCCTTAGAGTATATCTTAGGGCAGATTGGCAGACCGCTTGCTTTTGCTATGGGTGTAGCTTGGGACCAAACCCTGCTCATGGGAAGTTTACTCGGTAAAAAAACCGCCATCAATGAGTTTGTGGCATACTCTGACCTTGCCAGTTTTAAAGCCGCAGGCTTGCTTACTGATAAAACGGTGCTGATTGCTACCTATGCTTTGTGTGGTTTTTCTAATTTTAGCTCCATAGCCATTCAGATTGGGGGTATTGGAGGCATTGCCCCTGGGCAGCAGTCTAACTTATCGCGATTAGGAATGCAGGCACTCTTGGCAGCAAGTTTGGCTTGTATGATGACTGCCACCATTGCTGGAGCAGTTACAGGGTCTCGCTAAAAGCAAACTTTTATGACTCATTTAAACTCAATTATAAAATAAGATTCTAAATAAATAATATCAATCAAATATAAGACCTTGCACTCAATCTCAAATCAAGGCTCTATGTTGCAAAAACCTTTGATATGAGTGAGAGGCTCTGCCAGTTTGCTGTTGTGGATTACGCCCAATGCCATAACCTTATACTGGTGCGGGGTTAGGTATTTCTCAAAAAAACTTGTCTGGCAGAAAAAACTAATTATTTTGGCTCTCTGACAATTTTTGTGGTAGTGTTTCATAAGATAGCTTGAATATTGTTCAGAACATAAATGCCAGCGGACTGGAAGTCCGCTGCTACAGATTTTAACAGAAATTGTCAGACAATCATTATTTTTATATTAGAGATAAGCTAAAATGTATGCGACAAAAAAAACACTTAGCAAATTACTTGCTAAGTGCTTGATTTACAAGAGCCTCCTATCGGGATCGAACCAATGACCTACTGATTACAAGTCAGTTGCTCTACCAGCTGAGCTAAGGAGGCTTGTTGTGAGTGCAAAGGTAGTAATCAAAATTATTATTACCAAATGTTTCAAATTATTTTTTCAATAATGTAGCATTTAGTCAGATGTACCAAAACAAAGTGAGAAATTAGTTTATTTATGACACTAATTATCAGCACCAATTAATTCAACTTAATAGCTCGATGACTTCTAGCCCATCACTTATTAATAAGTCTTGGTCATAGTCTGTGGAATTGCCAAGATAAAATTACCCTTTTGTAAGTTTTCTGCTGCCAATTTCTCTACATTGGGCTGTTCTACGGTTGAGATGGTGAGTATTTTAAGTTTTTTATTTTTTTGTAGGAGATACCACATTATACTTTCAAAATTATCTGAGTGATAACTTCCGTTAAAATGTATAAAGATTTCTCCTTTTTTGAAGTTTTCTAAAATAAAATGGGCCATAGTTGCATCTTTGATGGCTTGAGCTTTTGCAAAGTTTTGCGCTTGTGCACTTACTTCACTACCGTGACTTCCCATCATTTTGAGCATATTTGCATAGGCAGGCATTTGCATATCTACCTCAATGGGTAGTGGTGCTATCCACTTTTTTGCCTCTTTGCTTAGGCTTTCAAGGCTTTCTAAACCCTGCTTTGCTACTAGGCTTGCATAGCGGCGTGGCACATTGGTAGCTACAAAATTTAAGTGGTTAGCTTTGGAAAACTCTACTAGTGGCCTGTAATCTGTGGCATAATTATTCCAGATTTTTGCTTCATCTTTGAGGTGTTTTTCTGTGATGAGGTCGGCAAGGTATTCATTTAAGATGGTTTGATTATCTGCTTCAAACATCTCTGCACCTAGTTTGAGTTGGTTTTTTTTGACTTCAAAGAGGTCTTGGGTAAGTTCTACTTGAAGCCAATGGCAGATAGGGTTATTGTGTAGCTCTCCAAATAATACTATATCGGCTTGTTGTGCCTCTGTCAGAAGTGCTTCGTAGCTACTGGCTTTGCCGTCTTGGTCAAATAGCTGATAGGCAAGTTTTTGGGTTTGGCTCATAGCAAATAAAGAATAGATACAAAGTAAGTTAATCAGTATTATTGTTTTCATAAGTCTAATTTTATTTTTTGAGTGTTACTTTTGCCCACCTACATACCCCACCCACAGGTGGGTTGTGCTTGGCAACTGTTACTTCAACTGATTGTACTTGGGGAAAGTTGGTGTAAATGGTATCAATAATTTGATGTGCTATGTGCTCAAGCAATTTTGTGGGCTTTTTCATGATTTCGCTCACTATTTGGTAGAGTACCTCATAGTCTAGAGTTTCAGAAAGTTTATCTTTCTGTGCAGCTTTGCTCAGGTCAAGTGCTACGCTCAGGTCCACGTGGTACTTATTGCCCATTTTTCGTTCTTCTTTGTAAAAGCCATGGTAGGCAAAAAACTCTAATCCTTCTAAGGTTACGATACCCATTTGTTGTAGTGGTGATAATTGCATCAAAAATGTTTTACAAATATAGCCCTTGAAGTGATTAAATATGTGTATTTGACAATAAATTTATAGGTTTCCAAAACATTCAAAATTCTGCCAACTATTAATGCCACAAGCAAAAAAATGTAGCCAGAGGTTGTGAATATTTGTGTCTTCACTTATTTGGTTCTCTGACAAATCTTGTGTAAGAGATAAACCTGTAAGGTTTTTAAAACCTTACAGGTTTGATAATCAGGTTTTTACAAAACATTACCGAGTAAAAAATAAAGCAATCTACAAAATCTGTCAGGGAAACACTTACTTTGTGAATTGCTTTGAAAACCCTCCGAAAGTGCTGGAAGAATCTTGCTTCGCTGCGGCTAGGTCGAATAAGTAGGGGATTGCATCAACTTATTGAGTTTAGGGTTGATGAACCTACACTAAATTCAAACTTTTTTCTCAATTTTGAAAAAAATCAGATAGTTTGAGAAAAAACTCAATCTTCGCTAACTATCTCTTACTTTTACAAAAAAATATGTGCGGTATCAACGGTTTTTATTCAAAAAAAAGATTTTTTAGAGAAGAGCAGCTCTCAGCCATGACCGAAACCCTCTTACATAGAGGCCCTGAGGCAGGTGGACAGTTCTGGGACGGTGTATGTGGGCTGGGGCATAGACGTTTAAAAATTCTTGATTTGTCTGCTCACGCCAATCAGCCCATGTATTCTCATGGTGATAGGTTTGTGGTGGTGTTCAATGGAGAAATCTATAATTTTAAGGAGCTTTCTAAGCAATTAGAAGTGCCGCTACGCACACACTCCGATACCGAAGTGCTCCTAGAGCTATTTGCCAAAGAACATTACCGTTTTGTATATCGGCTCAATGGAATGTTTGCCATTGCTATTTATGATAAACAAACACAAGAACTTTTTTTGTTTAGAGATAGGGTGGGCATAAAGCCCATTTACTATTACTATGATAATGAAAATTTTGCCTTTGCCTCAGAGCTAAAGGCACTCCTTGCTTTGCCACAAATTCCAAAAGAACTCAATCACGAGGCAGTGGCTGATTTTCTTCACCTAGGCTACGTACCTCACCCCAAATCTATCTATAAAAACATCTTCAAAATGCCTGCGGGCACTTGGCTGCGCATCTCCGCTGAGGGCTTGTATCAAGAAAAATACTGGGATTTGACTGAGAAGATATACGACCAAGCCACACAGCAAAAACTTACCTTGCTCAATCAAGAAAGTGAGGCGAAAAAACACCTCCAGAAACTGCTACATAGTGCCATTCATTACCGCTTGATTAGTGATGTGCCGCTAGGGGTATTTTTGAGTGGCGGGATAGACTCTAGCCTAGTGGCTGCCCTTGCAAGCGAAGCCTCCCCCACCTCGATACGTACCTTTTCTATTCGGTTTCAGGAAAATAAATTCAATGAGGCAGCATACGCCCAAAAAGTGGCTTCACACTTAAAGACTACACACCAAGAATTTACGGTTTCGCTCACAGATGCTCAAAAACTCATCTCTCTACTAGGCGAAATATATGATGAGCCTTTTGCCGATTCTTCTGCCATACCTACTTTTATGGTCTCGCAGCTTGCCAAGCAATCTGTCAGCGTGGCACTGGGCGGTGATGGCGGTGATGAGCTTTTTTTTGGCTATGGTATGTATCAATGGGCAAAAAGACTTGCCAAAGGAAGCTACAAAACTTTTCGAAAACCCCTTGTGGGTGCGCTAGGCGTAATGAAAGCCAATCGCTACCAAAAAGCACGGCTGATGTTCAACTATCCCTCAGAGCCCGAGATAGCAAGCCATATCTTCTCGCAAGAGCAGCAATTTTTTGATAGAAAAACCTTAAGTATGCTTTTGGTGCGGCCCAGTCTAGGACGCGCTTATCAAAGCCCCTCACTCAGGCGTAATTTAAGCCCTATGGAAAAGCAGGCGTTGTTTGATTTGGATTTTTATCTGCCTGATGACTTGCTGGTCAAGGTAGATAGAGCCTCCATGCAGCATGCCCTAGAGCTCAGAGTGCCTTTGCTAGACCACCGCATTGTGGAGTTTGCCCTCAATCTACACCCCGATTTGAAGTTCAAAAATGGTGAAACTAAGTACCTGCTCAAGCAAGTACTTTATGACTACCTGCCTAAGGCTCTTTTTGACCGACCAAAGCAAGGTTTTGCCATACCCCTTGCAGATTGGCTCAAAGGTGATTTAAACTTTCTTATTACAGAGTTTCTTAATCCACAAATGATTGAGAAGTATGGCATAATAAAAAGCCAGCCTGTGCAAGAGATGATTAAAAAATTCAATAAGGGCAATACTTTTTACTACAATAAACTTTGGGTGTTGATTGTGCTACATCAGTTTTTGCAACGACAGTTTCCGCATGGCATTTAGCGCATACAATTTAGGAGAAGTAGAAAGCAAAACTACTTAGGAAGGTATCCATGCCTAGCATAGGTGCAACTTCGTACAAGCCTTTCGGCTTGCACAACGAGTAAAAGGTATTCACCAATTTCTTCATTCTTATTTCTTTTACCTCGGGGTTCAAGCAAAGACACTTCAATTAGTGTTGGCGAATTACAAAAAATAACTATTCACTTTATCTAATCATCATTGTTTAGTACAGATCCCAGCTTTCGTTTAGGTAGTATTTATAAAGTACAGGGTTGTGTACAGTATTGACTTCTACTTTTCCCTTAACTTCATCAAGAAAGTAATCTTTTTTACCAAAGGAAGTCATCATGAGCATAGCATCTTGATTAATCCAGCGAGTAGCAATTCCTTCAAATGATAAATTTCGGAGAGCAGTTTTGAGTCTATTGGTCTTGAGTGATTTACTACCGATGGTCCAGCCCCACTGCCCCATTGTCAAGATTTGGTTATGGATCTGTATGACTTCAAAATCGGCCGCTTGCACGGTGCGGCGTATGCACTCAAAAGCGCGGCTACCATAATAAGGACTGCCCGACTGTGTGATGAGTAGCCCCTGTGGGCGTAACTGCTTGTAGCAAAGAGTGTAAAATTCTTTACTGTATAGGCGATTGAGTTCTACGGAGCGAGGGTCAGGTAAATCTATGATAATGATATCAAAATAATCGCGCGTATCGCTCAAAAATTTATAGGCATCTTGGTTGTAGATTTTTAATTTTTTGTCATAAAATGAGCTATCGTTGGCTGCCACGAGTACGGGGTGGGTTTTGGCGAGTTTAGTCATAGCAGGGTCTAAATCTACTAAGGTGATTTTTTTCACCTCAGGATATTTCAAGATTTCTCTCACTGCCAATCCATCACCTCCTCCCATCACCAGCACATTTTGGGGTGAGGGAGAAAGACGCATAACGGGGTGTACGAGTGGCTCGTGGTAGAGTTCTTCGTCTCGAGTGCTAAACTGCTGGTGTCCATTGATGTAGAGCCAGAAGTCGTTTTTCCACTGCGTAATGATCAGCTTTTGGTATTTGCTTTGGTATTCAAACACAATTTGGTCGGCATAGCGTTTTTGCTCTCCAAACAAAATAAGCGGTTTGGCTAACACTAAGCCACTGATAATGAGTATTGTAACACCCAAGGCAGCAACACCAAGCCAACGCTGGCGCGAAGGAGTGATGAGTCTTCTAAATTTTATAAATAAAAAAATAGCTACTGAAAGATTAATAAATCCTAGCACAAAGGGAGTATAAGTAAGCCCTAAAATGGGTAATCCAATGAAAGCAAAAAATAATCCTCCTAGCAAACTCCCAAAATAATCATAAGACATCACTGCGGCTATGTTAAAGCGCAGTTCTTCGTAGGCTTCGTTAAGGCGTGTTACCATCGGGATTTCTATGCCTATCAAAGTGCCAATGGCGATACTTAAGCCATAAATCATAAGGTCGTCATAGGTAATATAGGCAGAGAATATGTAAACTGCCAAGGCTGAAAAAGACACTAAAATAGAAAGGATAAACTCTACAATGATGAATTTTTCTAGCAAAGCTCCTTTGAGCAGTGGCGTAAGTTGACTGCCTAGCCCCATAGAAAAAAGCATAAAAGAAAGTACAAGCGTAAACTGAAGAATAGAATCTCCTAAGAAATAACTTGCTAAGGTAGAAAGAATGTACTCTGCCACGATGCCCGAAAGCCCCGTAGCAAAAAGGGCAACTTTAAGAATTAATGATTTTTGACGCTGTTCGCGTGTAGGGCGTGTATTCATAGATAAAATTTCTGTCTTAATCAGTTATCAATAGTCAATTAGTTGATTTACTAATTATCTATTTAATTAACAGTTGGGTTATTAATGACTAATGGTCTTTTTAGGTTCTTTGAGCAAAGATAATAGTTAGCGCGTATATTTTAGTGTAAACGCATCTTGAATCTATTTTTTTATGTTATGGCTTACACAAACTTTTCAGGGCATCTTTAGTACCTTTAAATACATTAAAATCTACCTTGCCAGCTATGCCGTTTACTTGCCCTTGGTCGTTGTGCTGCCAAAAAGTCCATTTTTTCTCTTGAGGATAGCTAGGCGGATCACTTCCATACCTTGCTATCCAGACGGGGTATTCCTCAAAATGCCCTTGCAGGTAATCTCTATAAAAATTTTGATTGGTGTAGAGAATAGGTCGCATTTGGTAGTGTTTTTCTATGATAGTGAGCCAATTCTTAAGCCCTTTGCGTAGATTATTGAGCGAATATTTACCTAGTTTTTCTATGTCAAGTACAGGAGGTAAGTCATTTTGCTCTAAAGCAACTTGGCTCATAAATAAGGCAGCTTGTTTGGTAGAATTGATATTAGGGTCGTAAAAATGGTATGCTCCTCGTAAGATGCTGTGTTCTTTGGCATATTGCCAATTGTACTGAAAGAAGGCGTCTCGGAGTGTCTGTCCCTCACTGGCTTTGATAAATACAAAACTTATTCTCGTACCCCTGATATTCATTTGGCTAACCGCTTTCCAATCAATCTCACCTTGATAGCGTGAAACATCTATGCCGTGTACTGGGTAGCCAAAGGGCAGGGCTATGCCAAAGTCTGAGAGATGATAGTTACGCCCTGAGGTATCTTTTTTTTTGATAAACCCCAATTTTGCAAAAATTTGAGGATAAAAGTAAATTAAACCAGCAATACTACCTCCCAATATCAACGCAAAAATAAAAAACTCAAATCCTGATTTTCTCTCTCTTTTTGTATCCATTTTGAGTGTTTAAAATAATACCCTCAAAATAAGCTGATAAAACGATAAAAGCAAAATAAGGCTGCATCTTTTGATGTGTATAAGTGCTTAGTAGTAATGATTGAAAGTTAAAAGACCCATCTAGCTTAAGTATGAATGGAGCGGTGCTTGGGCAGTTACTAGAAGCGTCTGCTTATCACCTATTGCAAGCCTCACTGGTCTTAGATACTATCTTAAACTTCCACTGCCTAGCCCTTATGTTGCCATCTCTTAGCTATGAGGTAAAAAAAACACTTTCAAAACTGTATGATGATTTAGATTTTAAAGCAATACTTGCTTATCTTTGTGAAAAAGCAAACTGAACTATGAAAACACTTATCAAGAAAATACATACTGCTAGAAAAATCTTATCTACTTCTTCTTTTAGGAAAATTATCAACATTCTGAAAGTCTTGTTGAGTTATTACTTCTCAAAATACACAAAAAAAAGCATACACTGGGGCAGACCTTTCAACATTTCGCTTGAGCCTACTACTTCCTGCAATCTTCGCTGCCCTGAGTGCGTCAGTGGCTTGCGTGCTTTTAGCCGCCCAACAGGTATGCTTCAAGAAAAGCTATTCAAAAAAGTAATAGACGAACAGAAAGACACCCTCCTCAGTCTTACTTTTTATTTTCAAGGTGAGCCTTATCTTAACCCTGGTTTCTTGGGCATGGTGCGCTATGCTGCCGACCGCAAGATTTATACTTCTACCTCTACCAATGGGCATTATCTCAATGATGAAAATGCAAAAAAAACCATTCAATCAGGATTAAGCCACATGATTATCTCCATTGATGGCACTACACAAGCTACATACTCCGCCTACCGAATAGGGGGAAAGCTAGACAAGGTAGTTGAAGGGGCAAAAAATATCATGGCTTGGAAAAAGAAAATGAACTCCAGTACGCCCAAAGTTGTGCTTCAATTTCTGGTAGTACGCCCCAATGAGCATCAAATAGAAGATGTCAAGAAATTGGCTGAAGAAATAGGCGTTGATGAACTTGCCCTCAAAACTGCCCAAATTTATGACTACAAAAATGGCTCAGACCTTATCCCGACCATAGACAAATACGCTCGCTACCGCCGACAGGCTGATGGTACTTACCGCATCAAAAACGAAATGGAAAACCACTGCTGGAAAATGTGGCATTCTTGTGTCATCACTTGGGACGGAAAAGTAGTGCCTTGCTGTTTTGACAAAGATGCACATCATACCTTGGGCAATGTAAGTAAAAGTAGCCTTGACGAAGTATGGAAAAGTGCTGACTATCAGCAATTTAGAAAACAAGTGCTTCACTCGCGTAGTTCAGTAGAAATGTGCCAAAACTGCACCGAAGGCACTAAGGTTTGGGCTTAGTACAGTGAGCAATATTTCAACTTTATGACGTTTTCTATTGCTAAACTAGAACATAACTGCCATCACAAAAAAAGCCTAAGCACAAACTGTACTTAGGTTTTCTGTTTTCTCAATCATCCTTAATCTAAATCTATTGCGTATTAGTTTTCTCTGGGCGCATATTGGCGCAGTTTTTCTTTTAGCTCTTGTCTGGCTATAAAAATTCTATTTTTGACTGTACCAAGAGGCATACCCAATCTTGTGGCAATTTCAGTGTATTTAAAGCCTCGGAAGTGCATCATAAAGGGCTTTTGATAGATTTCATCTAGGCTTTCTAAGGCTGTTTTGATGTCTTTCATCGCAAAATCAGAATAGGCAAGGTTCTCAGTAGTATGGTCTTGCGAATTGATATAGTGTAAATTATCAGTTGTATCTACAAAAGTGCTTCGGCGCGCCACACTTTGGGTGCGTGTGATGAACGTGTTTTTCATGATAGTATAAAGCCACGCTTTCAGGTTAGTGCCTTCTTTGAACTTATCCATATTTGTGATGGCTTTCAAGAGTGTATCTTGAATCAAGTCATTGGCATCTTGAGTATCTTGCGTCAGTTTGAGTGCATAAGGCTTCAAAAACTGAGACATTTGAGAGAGTGAAGTTACTTCGGTAGTTGTCATAATCTTCTTTTTTTTTGTTTAAGCAAAGTTAGTAAACTCTAAACAAAATACAAAATTTATTTTCAAAAATTTCTGAAAATTAAATAAATTGAGAGTCATAAATTGATAATGAGTACTTTTAGGGCTTATTTCTTCAAAAAAAATATATATTTTTGGTCTATCCCGATACTTTTGTGTTCACTCTAAGTACGATTTGAATTAAACATCAGATGGAGGGTTTTTGAACTATTTGCAGCTTTTTTTAACTTTTTTATCATCAAAAATAAACAGTATTTATCAATGCAGCTATCTAGGAATGTACTCATTACCAAAGAAAATATCTCTATACTTATTGAAAAGCAAACATCTCTTTTAAGATTTGGTTATCAACAAATTAATTATATTTAAAATTTGAACTTATGAAATACACAGAACCTATGCTTCGCGAAAATGCCCTGCAAGGCAAGACCATTGTAGTAACGGGAGGCGGCACAGGCTTGGGTAAATCTATGACGCGTTATTTTTTAGAATTGGGGGCGAATGTAGTCATCACAAGTAGAAAATATCCTATCTTAGAGGAAGCCGCCAAGCAGCTTACCGATGAAACAGGCGGGACAGTACTGCCCGTGGCTTGTGATGTACGCCACTACGAAGAGGTAAAACACATGCAGATTCTTGCTTATGAAGCCTTCGGCAAGGTAGATGCCGTAGTAAACAATGCCGCAGGCAATTTTATTAGCCCTACTGAGCGGCTTTCGCACCGTGCTTTTGATACCATTGTAGATATTGTGCTGAGAGGAACTTACAACTGCACGCTTGCTTTTGGCAAAGATTGGATTGAGAAAAAGCAAACAGGGGCTTTTCTCAACATTAGTGTAAGCTATGCTTGGACGGGCTCGGGTTACACTGTTCCTTCGGCTTGTGCAAAAGCAGGTGCACTAGCACTTACACGCTCTTTGGCTGCCGAATGGGGCAAATATGGTATCCGCTCTAATGCTATAGCGCCAGGGCCTTTTCCTACAGAAGGAGCTTGGAGTCGCCTTTTCCCTGAGGAGGTTATGCCCAAAACTCTTGTTGAGAAATTGAAGCCTGAAAACAGCATACCGCTTGGGCGTGTGGGCGAGCACCAAGAACTTGCCAACCTTGCTGCTTACTTAGTTTCTGATTATTCTTCTTACATTAATGGAGAAGTAATTACCATAGATGGTGGCGAATGGCTACTCGGCGCAGGAGAGTTCAACAAACTGCGCGAAATCCCAGAAGAAACTTGGAATGCCATTGAAGAAAACATCAGAAATGCCAACAAAAAATCAAAGATGAAAGGGCAAGAATAAAGAAGGTAACTAAAATTTTGACCCTCAATTGCACAGCAAGTAGAAAGTATAAGTACACAACGAATATTGATTAAGAACGAAGGTTAAATAAATTAACCTTTGTTTTTTAGGTACTGAAAATATAGGGTATGTCAAAACCCTTTGTTTAAAAAAATATAGCCACATAAGTTGTATTATACCCAACCCAAATTGGTTTGGGAAATAGGGCTACTGAAAATCCTTAAAAATCAAGGAAATCAAATCCTGTAAATCCTCAAATTAGGTGAATTTTGGTATGTATCTTTTTTTGCGACTTATCTACTACAATTTCAAGCTAATTGTGCCTAAAAATAGTACTCTTTAATCAAACTAAATACACCAAAAAGATTGTTGGAGAGTATTATTAGCATACAATGTGGGTTCAGTGCTATATGTTTTACCGTTGTGGAAACCAACAAATCGCATCTGAAATAGCCTCTTCTCCTAATACCTTACTTATCCACAGTAAAGTCTTATCAATCAAATCACTTGAAATCAAATATAAAATAAGATTCTGAAATAAATGCCTTCCCCATTCAAATTACGGCTCACAAAGGAAGTAGAATTTTCAATGATTTTCTAATTTTAGATGATCGGTTGCTGCATTTTTAGTGTTCTTTGATTTCCTTTCACCTCGAAAAAATTGACTTTCACCCAAAATTAATTGCACTTTCACCTGATTTAGTAAAATTAATATTGGAATAGTACATAAATTTGGTTGTGCCTATTTATTTTATCACCAATCAAAAAGTACACTATCATGACAAAAAGATTCCTAATTATTCTCTCTCTCCTTCTATTTCCAGCCATTAGTTTTGCTCAACTTGTGAGTGTGAGCAGTTTTGGTTCTAACCCTGGCAACCTTGCCATGTTCAGGTATTCTCCTGCGGGTGTTCCCTCCAATGCACCCCTTGTAGTAGTATTGCACGGATGCACGCAAACTGCTACTGCTTACGCCAATGAAACTGAATGGAACAAATTGGCAAATACGTATGGCTTTCATGTGGTCTACCCCGAACAAAAAACAGGTAATAACTCTTCACGTTGCTTTAATTGGTTTGAAAATGGCGACATTACACGTGGACAAGGCGAAGCACTTTCCATCAAGCAAATGGTGGACTTTATGAAAAATAATTTCTCCATTGACAACAGCCGTGTATTTGTAACGGGCTTATCCGCTGGGGGAGCTATGACTACGGTAATGTGTGCTACTTATCCTGAGGTATTTACCGCAGGCGCACCCATGGCTGGCTTGCCCTATCGTGCAGGGGTAGGTATTACGGCAGCCTTCCAAGCTATGTCGCCTGGGGTAGATAGAACTCCTCAGCAATGGGGCGATTTGGTACGTCAGCAGTTCCCGTCTTTCAGTGGTATTTATCCCAAGATGGTTGTTTTTCACGGAAGCCAAGATTTTACAGTACGCCCTATGAACATGATAGAAATTGCTGAACAATGGACCAACGTAAATGGGGCAAATGCCACCATAGACATCACCAACACTAACTTTGATGGAGTAAATAACATCACAAGAAGAGTCTATAATGACAACAGTGGAAATCCAGTGGTGATTACCTACGAAATGATAGGAATGGGACACGCCATCACTGTAAACCCAGGTAATACTAATCCCAAACAAGGCGGACAAACAGGCGGATATTCGGTCAATAGAGGCTTTTGGTCGAGCTACTGGGCAGCCGATTTCTTCGGGTTGATTGCTCCTGCTGCACCTTCTACACCCCCTGCTGCCCCGTCTAACCTCACCGCCACAGCAGTTTCCGCTTCTCAAATCAACTTGACTTGGGCAGACAATAGCACTGATGAAGCTAATTTTGTAGTAGAACGCTCTACTTCGGCTACTACGGGTTTCAGTACAATAGCCACCTTGGCCGCTAATACTACTGCCTACAACAGCACAGGGTTAAACTCGAGTACAACTTACTACTATCGTGTGAGAGCCACCAATACTGGGGGAAACTCTTCATTCAGCAACACTGCCAATGCTACCACGCAGCAAAGCACAGTCAATGCACCTGCTGCACCCAGCAATCTCACCGCCACGGCAGTTTCCGCTTCTCAAATCAATTTGACTTGGGCAGATAATAGCACTGATGAGGCTAATTTTGTAGTAGAACGCTCTACCTCGGCTACTACGGATTTCAGTACAATAGCCACCTTAGCCAGCAATACTACTGCCTACAACAGCACAGGGATAAACTCAAGTACAACTTACTATTATCGTGTGAGAGCTATCAATGCTGGTGGAAACTCTGCCTACAGCAACACTGCTAGTGCCACTACTCAGCAAGCACAAGTAAGTAGCTATACCATTGCTCAAACTACAGGAAACTTCTACCTTAGTGTACTCAACAATGTAAATACTGGACAATCAATTACTACTGTGGGTGCAGGACAAATTACACAAGTGAAGTTTAGACTCTACAGTGCCATCAATAATTCTACACTCAGGATTTATGTAGGCAATACGGTATTAGGCACGCCTGCGTATAGCCAAAGTGTGAGTACAAGTGCCGGTGGTTGGCAGACTTTTACACTCAGCACACCTTTTGCCGTCAATGCCAATACACAATATACCATTATATTGACCAATGCTTCAGTAGCTTATAGAGCTGCCAATGTGTACTCAGGAGGGCATCTTTGGTACAATACGATTGCTTATACTGTCTTTGATGCTGCTTTTGAGGTGATTATTGAAGAGAATAACAACAAATCGGCTTTATTTGAAACAAATTCTCAAGAAGAGGTGAGTATCAAATTATATCCCAATCCCTGTACAGATTGGCTTATTGCAGAACACTCTCAGCCAACTTCTTTTGTTGTCAGTGTTTATGACGCTATGGGGCGTAAGGTGGTGCAAGACGAAACTGCAAAACACAAACTCAAAATTGAGGTGAAGCATTTGCCACGAGGGGTTTATTATTTGTTGCTCAAAGATGAACACAAGATACATACAAAGCAATTTGTGATAGAGTAAGAAGTAATGAGTTAAGTTTATACCCAACCCAAATTGGTTTGGGAAATGGGGCTACTGAAAATCCTTAAAAATCAAGGAAATCAAATCCCGTAAATCCTCAAACCATGTGAATTTTGGTATAAAAAGCCGATGAGTAGTTACCAATTACATTCTATGGTCGGAATTTCCAATTCTGACCATAGAATAGTGTATTTTTAGTCGGTAGTTCCTGACGGGTACAAGTCAAATTTCCCTTTTTAACCACCTCAACCCTTCCCTCTCCACAAGAGAGAACAGAAGGAAGTCAATTTGACTTGCACCCTTCCTGATTGAAGTGTGTATGCCCTGAAAAGTCTTTCACTCCATAGCCCCTGGATTGCAACCTCCCTCTGGCGCAAGCATGAGCAAAGCACCGCTTTCGCCATTCATTTCCGAAAGCGAAGGGCTTTGAACTGCTAAAATACAAAAAAATAAAAATCTCCCTCGTTCATATCTTATCCAAACACCCCAACATACTAACTCCTGCACCTTCGGTGGGAAGTGGATACTTCTGGAAAGTAACCAGCACAAGGACGCTTCGCTAAATGGGGTTTACTTTTCTCTGGACATCTTCTTTGTAAGCAGTTTGTTGTAAAATATCGTCTAAAACCAAGTATATTGCAAGGGTGTTATTTTTCAGTGTAAGTGTGTTAATTTGATTGGTGGTTATTTCAAATGTACAAAGCTTTTTAAGTTTTCATATCTTTTTTATGATTAGCCACTTGAGTTAAGTATTTCACTTGTAATTCTTTGAAAATGAGTAAAAACAAATTTCATAATTCTAATTTAAACCATCACTTCAATCGTAGCTCTTCTACTTTGAGTGCGGATACTATTGCGGAAATAATTGAGCAAGGTGATGAGGTGCTACTCGAAACGGGCGAGTATCTTTTTAAACAAGGGGACAGCGCAGATGTGCTATATATCTTACTTTCGGGCAGGTTGCGAGCTATAAAACAAGAAGATGATGAATCGCAGATTGTGCTTGGAGATATAGGTGCTGGTGAGCCTGTTGGTGAGTTTGCATTTTTTACACAAGAACCCCGAATGGCCTCTGTGCTTGCTATTCGAGATTCAACCGTCTTGCGACTGAGTGAGCAGAGTTATCAGCGTTTGGTAGCACAAAAACCCAGTATTGCCAATATGCTCATTCAATTTATTATAAAGCGATTGAAACGAAACGCCTTTGAAATAAGCAGAACTAGTCCCCCTAAAAACATTGCTATTCTTAGCCTTCAGAGTGAAGGGTTGCTAACCGATTACATACATGAGATAAAGGCACAGTTTGACAAAATGGCAATTCCCTCACAAATACATAGCTTTGATAAACAGAGTGAAGAGCATCAAGACAACCTTTTTGAGACACTTGAGGAGTTTGACGGCCTGAATATATTTATTTGTAGTGCAGCGCATAAAGATTGGAGCAAAACGTGCATCATTTATGCCGATTTGGTAATTGTAGCCACCGATTTCTATGCTAAGGATGATTTATATGAAATCGAGCAAGCTCTTGGCCTGTACACCCAGAATATATTGAACAAGAAAACATACCTTTTATTGCTTCACCCTACACAGGCTGATTTACCACTGCATACGGATAAATGGTTGGCGAACAGGAATGTCTTTATGCATCTGCATGTGCGTAAAAATAACTTAGCTGACATCAGACGATTTTGTCGCATTGTTACGCACCAAGCTGTAGGACTGGTTTTGGGAGGTGGCGGTGCCAAGGGTTTTGCGCACATTGGAGTAGTGAAAGCATTGCACGAAAAAGGCTTTGAAATTGATTTTTTGGGAGGCACAAGTGCTGGAGCTTTGTATGGTTTAGGAATGAGCTATGCCGATTTTCAGTTTGATAAAATTCACGCATTAAATGAAGAAGCAGTCAAGCGAAAACTCACCTCTAATGACATCACGCTGCCTTTGATTTCTATGATGTCGGGCAAAAAATTCAAAAAATACCTTAAAAATATATTTAAAGAGCATACCATAGAGGATTTATGGATACCCTCCTTTGCAGTCTCGACCAACTTTAGCCAAGCAAAAATGGAGGTACACAAAAGCGGGCCGCTCTGGAAAAAAGTATTTGCAAGTATGGCCATTCCCGGTATTTTTCCCCCTGTAGTGATTGATAAAAGTTTGCACGTTGATGGCGGGGTGATGGACAACCTTCCCATAGACTCAATGTACTATTATCCAGTAGAAACCATCATTGCAGTATCATTAAGCAACCTTGATGTAGTTGATGTAGATTATGCAGATGCACCTAGCAGTTGGCGTTTGGTTTGGGATAAAATAAGCTTCAAAAAACGCTATAACATTCCTGGTATTGCTTCCATAATAATCAACTCACTAATACTAAATAGCCAGCAAAGACAAGAAGCAGCCAAACACAACGTAACGCATTATATTGAATTGAATTTGATAGGTTATGGTATGTTGGACGACAAAAAATGGAAGCTAATTCTGCAAAACGGATACGACCAGACAATGAGTTATTTCAATGATTTAGAGAAAGAGAAATAGTAGTTGCTGTATCAAAATTATGATAGTGCCCCCTTCTGGTACAAGTATGAGCAAAGCAATGCTTGTGCCGCTAGTTTCCAAAAGCGTATGCTTTCTGCCAAAAGGTTTTGAATTACTAACCTACCCATCTCATTGCCATCTTCGCTTGGCAAATCTTGTGGTAGGTGGGGGCAAATCATGAAGCATTTACAAAATGTACAGTTTACTCCACAAAAAAAGCGATACGTGGATTGCTTAGTGTTACTTTTAACTCATCTCCTACAAATGGCTGTTTGATGGTGATTACTTTGATTTGTATGGCATCATTTGATTCAAGTGTTAAATCTTCCAAAGAAAAAAAACGGGTATCTTTGGTGAAATTCTTAATCGAGCGTCCTTTTCTAAACACATTCATTTCGT
>CAYZQI010000072.1:0-22701 GCA_964480455.1 uncultured Cytophagaceae bacterium | reverse complement strand
TCATAGTACGTTGAATTTCAATGTATTATGACCATTATAATTTCTACAAATTAAATAGTTTCTGGATTTCGCTTGTATGGATAAACCATCTGCCCAATACCTTTTTCGTCTTGGTAGGCATAGGATACTTAGGGTTGGGGTGATTTCCATTAATCCACCTCATAAAAGTAGCATAGCTCCAATTCATGCGTCTTTGAACATCTGATGAAGTGAGCCACTCGTCTTCTTCTTTGTGCCGTTTAGTAGATTGGGTCTTAAGCTCGTGGCGCAAACTACACATCTCCGATTCAATTTGTAGAATAATCTCTTGTTTAAGCTTTTTCAAAGCCTCTAAAATACTCTTTTCTTCTGTCATTGCATTTTAAAATTTAGAATAAAATAATTTTTTGATAAAAAAATATGTTCTTCATTGGCTTCTGTCTTCTTTTAGAAAAGAATGGTATTTATCTATCAGGACATATCATAGTGCAAATATACATTCTATTTTAAAAAAAAACAATAGATTTATAAAAATTATTTCAAAATTGAAGGGTAGGCTATAGTTATGGTATAAATTTCATCTAACATTTGTTTTATCTTGCTCTCAGAATACTGAGCCTGTAAATGCTCTTTGTAAGACTCTTTATGTGTCTTTTCCCAATCATACAGCAATACATCTCCATCTATCAATAAATCAGCAGGAATATGCTGCTCCATGAACGCAGTTAGTTTGATAAGTATTTCTAATTCTTCTTTAATGGCTATTAAATGTCTTGTAGTAGTAATCTCACTTGCCAGTACTGCAATATGCTCTCTAAATGCTGCTACAATCTTATGTGTACGCAGTTCAAATCGTAGGTAAAAGATTTCTTTTTCAAATTTATCATCTAGTTCTTGTAGAATATCATCAATAATTTCTATTTCCTTTTTACCGTACTCATTAACTAATCTTATAATCTCTGTTTCATTATCGTAGTAATGGCCTTGCATCAATTTACTCCTGATTAGCATGGTACTTTGTGCGTACACTACCTTTACATACATAGGATACATTTTCATTCCTGAATCATCTGTATCTCCTTTCAGTCGTTTATTAAGGAAATGTTCAACTTTAAGTTTGCGTCCATTAATCTTTTTTTCCATCATTCCATTGTATCTTTTCCAAGGTGATATTTCTTAGTTCAGTATTTTCTTTTGTGTAATATTTCCTAAGTGTTTCGGGAGTTGTACCTGTCAAACCAGAAACTATATCAATACTCACACCCATATTTGCCAAAGTGGTTACAAAAGTAATTTTACCAATATGGCTATGAAGGTTCTTCTTAATACTTGCCATTCTTGCAACATCTTTCAAATTACGATTAATAGAACCTTCGTTTACTTTGGTAAAAAATTTGAGATTAGCAGCATCATAGTATTTTAATAAAATTTCTTTCGGCTTACCTCCAAAAAGCTCATGTAAAGGAAACTTATTCACATAGCGGCTTCCTTTCTTGTGAGGCTTAAATGTAAGATACATAGCCTCTCCCTCTATGGTAATCCAAGATTTTTCTATTATAAGCAAATCACCCAATCTCAGCCCAGTGTAGCACGCAAATAAAAACATATTTCTGACCTTCTCTAGGACATATAACTCGTCCTCAAATTCCAAGTCTTCTATCCTTTTAAGTTCTGCTGGCGTAAGTGCCTCCCTTTTTACTTTCTCGTGAGGCATCTTAAATCCCTTAGAGTAAGGGTTTACAGTGTGGAAATAATTTTGTTGAATGGCACGATTGATATAGCTTTTTAAACAAGCATGATAGCGGCATCTTCTGGTATTTGCCCCGATGCGCTTGTCTATCAAAAAGTATTCAAAGTCTTGAATGTATTTAAAGTCCACATCACTTGATTTTGCATAAGGTTTAAAAGCAGTGAGTTTTTCTAACACATTTCGATGCAGACGTTTGGTATCATTACTAAGGTCTTTTCTACTTTCTATGTCTTGCTGCATTATCTCTATGAAGTAGGGGTCTGGTAAGACTTCTTGCTTAGGAAAAAGGATATTATCAATTATTTCCTTATTAAGTGGTAATCCCTTGGTTTGATATTCTTCTACTACTTGCCCGATTTTGTGGTGTAAATCTCTAATCGCATTGTTGAGGCGTGTGTATTGAAGATAACTTCTTTTTTTGACTTTCAGACTTACCTCGTCCCAGTCTTCGGGTATTACCTTTACTTTGGTATAGAAACAAGTTGGTTTCCAATTGATAATTACTCTAATTTCTACCCTGCCACGTCCTTGCTTATCTAATTGGTTGGTTCTGTTGAAAAGAATTTTAGGCTCAGACATATTTTCCCCTTTTTTTGTTAAAATTGTTAGTAACAAAATTACGGAGGTAAAAAGTTACTAACATTGTTACTAACATTTTTGGAATAAACTGATATATACTGATAAACCCAATTCTTCCCATTTTACAAAAACCTGCGTTCAGATACAAAAAAACCCACTTTAAGTGGGTTTCTTGGTGTTGCTAAATTGTACTTTGTGATTCCAGATGGACTCGAACCATCAACCTATTGCTTAGAAGGCAATTGCTCTATCCAGTTGAGCTATGGAACCATATATAAATAAAAAAAGTGCCTTTTGCACTTTTTGTCGGGGTGGCAGGATTCGAACCTGCGACCTCCACGTCCCAAACGTGGCGCGATAACCGGGCTACGCTACACCCCGAAGCTAAACTAAATAAATGTGTGGAGAGTGTGGGGTTCGAACCCACGCAACGCTTTCACGTTGACAGTTTAGCAAACTGCTCCTTTAACCACTCAGGCAACTCTCCTTTTACTGTTTCTTTAACTTAGGTGTGCAAAAATAGCAAATATTTCAGGATAAACGCAAATTTTTCGCCGTTTTTTTTCTATTTTTTTGAGTTGCTAAGAATTAGGGCTAAATTTGAAAAAGGCAAAGTCTTCCAGCCCTCAAAGAAAGAGCTTCTGAACCATAGGCACTCCCAACCTCAGTAGAGGAAGCATTAAGGCAATCTTCGAGGTATTTGGAAGTCTGTAATTGAGATTTTAATTAAAACAACAAAAAATGACCATTGATGAAGCACAAAAAATTGTAGATGAGTGGATTAATACTACGGGTATCCGCTACTACAATGAACTTACCAATACTGCTATTCTTATGGAAGAAGTGGGCGAAGTAGCACGCCTGATGGCGCGTATCTACGGCGAGCAGTCATTTAAAGATTCTGACACCGACCGCAACCTAGGCGATGAAATGGCTGATGTGCTGTTTGTGCTGATTTGCCTTGCCAACCAAACAGGCATCGACTTGACAGATGCCCTGCGCAAAAACTTGGACAAAAAAACAAAACGCGATACCGAACGCCATAAAAATAACCCTAAATTACAGTAAATTGCCCATTAAACTATGCTTTTTAAGTGTTTTTGGTTACTTGCTTGTTTGGGTAGGCAGTGCCTCGGTAGGTAATACCCAAAACCTTGTAATGAACCCGAGCTTCGAAGAACATGAGCGTTGCCCTGAGTTTTTGGGCAGTGTGCGTGCCTTCCGACCCGAAAAGCCCGAAGGTTTGGTACATTATTGGCTCGTAAATCCGCCCGATTGTACGCCCGATTATTTTAATGCTTGTGGCAAGCGCAACTTTAAAGTACCTAAGAATCTCTGTGGTGACTTGGCAGCCTTTGAGGGGGAGGCATACGTTGGCTTGATTATGCGGATAGGCGACCCAGGAGGCTACAGTTTGCAAGATTTGTACTACCGTGAGCATATCACTTCTAAATTGAGCGAACCTCTGGAAAAAGGTTTTCTCTACAGGGTATCTTTTTGGGTAGCCCTTTCTGCATATTCTAATTTTGCCGTAGCGCAGATAGGGGCATATTTTACTGACAAGCCCTATATCATCAAAGAAAATGCAGTACACGCGCCTCAGGTTAGCTACAACAAAGGATACCTCAATAAAAAGACTTGGGTAGAAGTCTGTGATACGCTTGTAGCAGAGGGCAATGAACAGTACATCACCATTGGTAATTTTGAGGCACTCGGCAAGACAAAAATCAAAAAAACTACCAACAGCACTCAATACCTTAAAAAATTTAGCTATAACCGAGCCTACTATTATGTGGATATGGTTTCAGTTGAAAGAATAGGCAGATATTCTCCTATTTTGCCTCTACCTTCATCAGAGAAACCACCACAGATTTATTTTTCTACTTTCGGAAAACTAGAAGTGGGCAAAGCTACGGTCTTGAATAACATCTATTTTGAATTTGACAAAGCCACTTTGTTACCTGCTTCTTTGCCCGAGTTGCACAAGCTAAAACAGTTTTTACTCAAAGAAAAGCATCTCAAAGTTGCCATCATTGGGCATACCGACAGCATCGGAACGGCACAGAAAAACCTTCATCTTTCAGAAAGAAGGGCGCAAAGTGTGGTAGATTTTCTGATGTCAGAAGGCATTGAACCAGAGAGACTACAGACACAAGGCTATGGTGCTACACGCCCTGTTGCCAGCAATGAAAATGAAGAGGGACGACAACAAAATAGGCGTGTAGAATTTATGATTTTGCCTTAGAAAATATGCTTTTCTACTTTTATTCCCCATAATTTGTGTCTGTTTATGAAAGACTGTCCACCAAGTCTATGTAGGCTTGCATGGCAGTTGCTTTGTCTGTGCCTACTTCTTTTGCCCAAGCATCATACTTAGCTTGCCCTTTTAGGTCAAACATACCTGGGCGAGTACCTTTTACATCTCCTTCGGTAGCTTGTTTGTAGAGTGCATACATTTTGAGCAACTGTGCATTAGAAGGGCGTGTACTGATATTTTTACCATTGGCTACTGCTGTTTCAAATTGTGTTTGTAATTCCATTTTATTTGTGAGTAATTAATGAATGAATGAATCGCTACAGGTCAGATTATTTTGTTTTAAAATTCCTTCTTCAAAAGGCTCGCTAAATGTGCCAAGTCATCTTCGTGGTTGTAAAAATGCACACTAAGCCTAATTAGTTTCTCTCTGGCAGTTACTGCAATGCGGTGTTCGGTCAGTAGTTCAAAGCGTTTTGGAGTAAATGGAATACTCATAATACCCGAGAGATGTTTAGTAGGAGGCATTACTGCGATGCCTTGTGCTTCTAGAAGTGTCCATAGTGAGGTTGAGAGTGCTATCACACGCTCTTCTATGTTGCTGATACCTATTTCATGTAGATTCTTGGCAGCGTGCCAAAGCATTAGGGTAGCCAGCAGGTTGGGGTGTCCTAGTTCAAATACACGCATAGAAAGCGGCACAGTACTGAGGTCTTCGTAGTGTTGGTAAGCAGTGATTTGATTGGTGCTAAGGAGTGGAGGCGGAAACCTATGCAGTATATCGGGGTGCATTGCCAGCACACCCATGCCTAGGCCTGCTGTAGCCCATTTGTAGGCACTTGCTGCAAATATCACCGAGGGATATTTTGCCATCTCAAAGCCAAAAGCTCCCCAAGCTTGGGTAGCATCTAGTACCAGCAGCACACCCGAGTCTTGGCAAATTTGTGCCAAGCCTTCCAGGTCTATCTTAAAGCCTGTTTGGTACTGTACCCAGCTAAGGGCAATAATTTTTGCCCCACTTTGGCGCAATGTATCCCTGATATTTTCTAGTGTCAGGGCCTGTTCAGTGGCAAGCCAAGTGATGTCATACTGAAGCACTTGCCATGGGAAATTAAGTGCAGGATAATCTTCTTTGAAAAGCAGCACTTTTTGCAAAGGCTTCAGCATTTGTGCTACTTGGTGGATTGCTTCCGAAAGATTTGAAACCAAGGCAAGGTACTCAGGGGACTCAGGGGGGCAAATGATGGTTTGGGCAACGGCTGCTCTGATGGCAGGTAAGTCTTCTATCAATTTATTTCTCAATCCAAAAAAATCTTGCAGCATAGCCTCACTTGCTTCTTGTAAGCATTGTTTTTGGGTATGAGCTACTAGCCCAAGGCTGGCAGTATTGAGGTAGGTTAAGGCATTGGCTTTACGGTAAGACTCACAAATATTTTTCCAGTTAATTTCTGTCATATTTTTGGGCGATTTTGCTAGTAATGTATTCTTACCAAAATAAGATAATAAGTTTGGTAATTGTTTAGCCATAGAGTTTGTCAAAGTACCCTAGGCTCTTTATTACAGCCTAATGACTCAATAACCTATCTCTTGCCTAGCAGTTAATTTTCGGCAGCAATCAATCTGAGATAATCTGCCATAGATACCCTAAAAGCTTCTCTTTCTTGCTTGTCAGCCAGAAAGGGATATTTTTTATCCTGTTCCAATACCCAAAACTGGGCATCATCTTTTAATTTTTGATACAATTGATAAGCAAATTTAAGCAGTATTTTTTTATTTCCTCGTTCAAATAAAATTTCACCATTTTCTTCACTGGCTGGGTTTTTCCAATGGATAGTGAACGCACTTGGGTCTTTAAAGAAAGCATTGGGTTCAGGCAGTAAGTAGGCTTCATTGTAACGCCAGTTATGTACCAAAGTCAGGTTAATGATAGGGCGGTCTTGGGTTTTGGTATTTTGCCTTTTGAGGCGATAGAGTTTTAATTTGCTTTGTGTTTGTTCTTCTAATTGATAATAAATCTGGCGTACATTTTTAAAAAACAATTCTGTGTCGCTGTGAGTCTGAAAACTAGGATTTTCTATATCAAATATTTTGGGTTTGGAGGGTTGGCAAGCATTGAGCAGTAGTAACCCACATAAAACGGGAAAAATATGTTTCATCTTTTTGCTAAATAAAGGGTAAAAAATAACTTTAACAATCTCAGTTCATAAGTTACTGATAATGAGTAAACTAGCAATTCATAATTCACTAAGTTCATTAAGTAATCTTATCCTGAGTATCTACTGTAAGCCCTGAATTGTTTTGAGGTCAGAAAAAAAGACTCAAAATGGCGCACAGGACATTATTTTATTTTTCACAAAAAAACCAAAAACTTTCTTTTATTAATCTAACTAGCACAAAAAATGGCATAGCTTTCTCCGAAAGTTTGCCCAAAATTCATCATTTTTTGCCATTTGTATCTTAAATTTAGCTTGAAAACAATCGTAAACAAAAGATTAAATAATATGCAAGCAAATTTTGTAAGTGCCGAGCAGGCACTTTCTGTGTTGCAGTCGGGGCAGCGCATTTTTGTACATGGCGTGGCTGCCAACCCCCAATTTTTGATGGATAAAATGGTAGCGTATGTGGTAGCTCACCAAATCCATAACATTGAGTTTTTAGCATTTTGTCCCTTTGGGCGAACTCCTTTTGCTGATGCCCAATACAAAGCTCATTTTGATTTTAATACGCTCTTTGTGTCGGCAGGCATTAGGGGTGCTATTGATGAAGACCGAGGCGCATACATTCCCGTTTTTTTGAGTGAAGTACCAGAGTTATTTCTCAATGACATCTTGCCTATAGATGTAGGTATTTTTCAAGTGTCGCCGCCAGATGCACACGGGTTTTGCACGCTCGGGGTATCTGTTGATGTAGCTCTCTCAGCCTTACGCAAGGCAAAGGTTTGCATTGCACAAGTCAATCCTCAAATGCCCCGCACACATGGCGATGGTTTTGTGCATATCAGTCATTTTAAATACGTAGTAGAAGCAGACGAGGCACTGCCCGAAGTACCAGTAGGCGAGCCAAGTGAAATAGAACAGAAGATAGGGCAGTTTTGTGCTGATTTGGTAGAAGATGGTGCTACCCTTCAAATGGGCATTGGAGGAATACCCAATGCAGCCCTTTCTTGCCTAGGAAACCACAAAAACTTAGGCATTCATACCGAAATGTTTTCAGATGGAGTCATTCCTTTGGTAGAAAAAGGAGTCATTACAGGCACACATAAAGTAAAGCACCCAGGAAAAATTGTTGCTGGATTTGTAATAGGCACACGCAAAGTCTATGATTTTATCCACGACAACCCAATGGTAGTCATGCTTGATTCTAATTATGTCAATGATGATGCAGTAATCCGTACTAACCCCAAAGTGGTAGCCATCAACAGTGCTATTGAAATAGACCTCATGGGGCAGGTGTGTGCAGATACTATCGGAAGCCGTCAGTTTTCAGGTATTGGAGGGCAGATGGATTTTATGAGGGGGGCAGCACTCTCCCAAGGAGGCAAACCTATCATTGCCTTGCCCTCTACCACTAGCAAGGGCATTTCAAGGATAGTAGCCACGCTCAAAGAAGGAGCAAGCGTAACCACTACCCGCGCCCACGTACATTATGTAGTTACTGAGTATGGTGTAGTTTATCTTTTTGGTAAAAATATAAAACAACGCGCCAAGGCACTCATAGAAATCGCCCACCCCAATCACCGAGAAACGCTTGAGAAAGCTGCATTTGAGCGGTTTAAGCATTACTGAGGCTAAATGTAGCGCATAGTTTTTTTGCTTGTAGCTCACGTTTATCTCCTTACGCCCTTTTAGGCAGAGGTGATATGTACTGCATCAATGCTAAGAAAGACGGGGCTACACTCAAATTATTTGATTGTCTGACAATTTGTGTGAAAATCTGTAGCGGCGGGCTTTAGCCTGCCGTCCTAGCCTCAAACAGATCACAGTCTGTTTTACAATACTGATTCCATAAAATTTGTTAGAGAACCAATTGTTATTTGTATTTTCCTAAATAAAATCATCTGTGAAATTCTGTACAATCCGTAAAATTTGTCTTCCCAGTTGTAAACTAGGTTAGTTATTTTGTTGGCTGCTGTCTGCCCGTGCTTACCTAGGCGTTACAAATACAACTTTGGTAGTGGTAGCGGCAAAAGATGCCCTAATTTTTTCTTTATCAGTACTAATGATGCCTGTATTGACAAGATGCAATTCTTTCAAATTTTTAAATACAGAGGGTGTAATCTCATCGGCAAGGGCTGTAAAAGAGTTGCCAGAAAGGTAGAGGTATTCAATATTTCGGAGCTTTGTAAAGCTAGCTGGAAGAAATCTAAGGCGGTTATTTCTCAAGTCTAGCATTTTGAGGCTGCCAAGGCTTCCAATTTCTTCGGGGATTTCCTCTAACTCATTGTTGGTAAGCCCCAAAATGGTAAGGTTGGAGAGTTTGTTAAAGTTATAGTGAAAATCTGAAATCTGGTTAAAGCCTGCGTGTAGTTCTTTGAGTGAAGAAAGGTTATACACTTCTCTGGGCAAAAAGGTAAATTGATTGTAATCCAAGATAAGAAACTCAATATTTTTGAGTTTTTCGATTTCTTTGGGCAATAGCTTGAGTTGATTGTGAGATAAATTCAACAATTTAAGATTCTTGAATTTACCAATCTCAGGAGATAGTTCATCTAGTTTTTGTTTAGAGAGGTCTATTACTTCCACCTCATCTGGTTTTTTGAGTGCTTCTTCCAGCGCAGTAAACACTTTTGCCTCTTTGAGCGAAGCTCGCTGTGCTTCTTGCAGTTGTGTATTTTGTGCTTGTAGCGCAAGACCTATTCCAAGAAATAAAAAAAGAGTAAAGAAATTTTTTTGATTCATCATGCTATTTAATGGGAGGTGGTAAACAAATTTAGGTGAAATCATATTTTTTTAAATGATAACTGTGGGCTAATTTACGATTTTATTGCTAACTTTAATATATGAATACACAACTTCTATTGGATTTTCTACCTTGTGTAAGAATTGAATCGTATATTAGTTGTTGTTTTTCATGATTTTTGTGCGCAGCATCTTCATTTGTTACCTTAGTTCAATCCAAAAATTTATAAAATGCCTTTTAAAATAAGTGAAAAAGCCTATAATTACCTATTATACTCGCTCAACAACCAGCACTTCACAGAGCAACAAGGGAAGGAAAAAGATTTAAATTTCTTGGCTGATGATAGCTGGCTAGGCGATACTGTTGTGATAGACTGTGTAGTCTGCAGGCGTGGAATGTGGGAAATTCATCTTATCTTTGCTCACTATAAGATTCCTTGTAAATTGCTGAAGCGTATCATTACCCATACTTATCATTTTAACAAAGCTGCTCAAACGGCTTATTTGATGAAAAAACTGGCCGCCAAAGACCAACGGGGTACGCTCAAACTTGATGAGTCAGATTTCAAGTTTACTCATAACTAAAAAAAGAATACATAAATTATTTTCTAATTGAATTGAGAATAGAAAGACAATTATTCATTCATTCATAATTTTTTCAGATGACTCCCACTAAGCATAAAATCATAGATACTTCTATCCAATTATTCAATCAATATGGTATTGCAAATGTACGTTTGCAGCAAATTGCCGATGAAGTGGGCATTAGCATCGGAAACCTTGCTTATCATTTTAACAACAAAGAAGCCATAGTAGCAAGCATATTCGAGATAATTGATGAAAAATGCGCACAAATACTGAGCCTTTACAGCCGATACCCCAATCTGCTCGATTTTGATGTGCAGCTGAGTAAAATTTTTGAAACCTTCATTGACTATAGCTTTTGTTTTTTAGATATACTCGAGGTGCAGCGTAGCTACCCTGAGCACCATCAGATATACAAGGATTTTCTTACTAAGCTACGCTTACAGATAGAAAAACGTATTCAATTCAATCAACGAAGAGGTGTCTTGATGTCTGAAATCTCCACAAATGTTTATCAGCAAATAGCCCAAATGATGGTACTCACGGTGATGAACTGGCTATCACTACAAATTACGCTTCAGCAAAACCACCTCAAAGAGGCTACCTTCAAAGAAGCGATATGGCTACAGCTTCAACCTTATTTTACCGAAGTAGGCAAGGCGGAGTTCCACAAGCTTATTGCTCCACTTCTTTCTAAATAGCACCTTAAAATCTTCTCTGTCTTAATAATAAATTGCTTTTTATTTAGAAAGATTCTAAATTTACAATATTTAGAGGGTTTTTACTTAAAATTAGAAAATATTTTCTAATTTTAAGAGTATTAAAACAATTTTAATATAATATTGTATTCTGACTGTAAAATTTATTATCTAAACCCTCTTACAATTATGGCAAATGTACTCTGGCTTCAAGGTGGTGCCTGCAGTGGTAACACAATGTCTTTCCTCAATGCCGAAGAACCTACCGTTGTGGAGTTGGTAACTGATTTTGGCATCAATATCCTCTGGCATCCTTCCATAGGGCTTGAAATTGGTGAGCAAGTTACTGAACTCATGCAAGACATCATCGCTGGCAAAATCCAAATGGATATATTAGTCTATGAAGGTTCACTCATTCAAGGCCCCAACAACACAGGCACGATGAACTATTTCTGCGACCGACCCATGATGGACTGGATTAAAGAACTCTCTGCTGTGGCAGGCTTCGTAGTGGCAGTAGGCGACTGTGCTACTTGGGGCGGAATCCCTGCTGTGCCGCCCAATCCTAGCGAATCAACGGGGCTACAATTTCATAAAAAAGCCAAGGGAGGTTTTTTAGGAGCTAATTTCCAATCTAAGGGAGGTCTGCCCGTCATCAATATACCCGGCTGTCCAGCCCACCCCGATTGGATAACGCAAATCTTAGTGGCTATTTCTACGGGGCGTATTGGCGATGTATTGATAGACGATTACCACCGCCCCAAAACTTTTTTTACTGATTTTGTGCAAACAGGCTGCACCAATGCCATTAGCTTTGCCCAAAAAATAGATGGACACTTTGGGAAGCGTGGCGGCTGCCTCTTCTACGAAGTAGGCTGTAGAGGACCTATGACCCGTGCAAGCTGTAACCGTATTCTTTGGAACCGCCAATCAAGCAAAACTCGCTCTAACCACCCTTGCTTGGGCTGCACCGAACCCGGTTTCCCTCACCACGATTTGGTAAAAGGCAGTGTGTTTAAATCATTAAAATACCTCGGCTTCTTACCCAAAGATGTACCCACAGGTAACTCTAAACTAGGCTACTACATGCGGGCTGGATTTGAAAAAACAATGGGAACAATAGAAAGAGTAGCAGGCGGACACAAAGAACTTTACGAAACTTCTAAATAAAATCATCACCAATAATTGACTTAAAAGAATGGGAACAATCAAAGAACTCAATATTTCACCCGTAGGACGTGTAGAAGGCGACCTTGATGTGAAAGTATATATGGAAAATGGCGTAGTAACGCGCGCCCATACTCAGGCAGCCATGTTTCGTGGTTTTGAGAAAATTATGGAAGGCAAAGACCCTCAGTCGGGCTTAATCGTTACACCACGTATTTGTGGCATTTGCGGAGGGTCGCATTTGTATTGCGCTTCTTCTGCCTTAGACACAGCTTGGAAAACTACCCTCTCGCCCAACGCTTTGCTTTTGCGTGCCATTGGGCAAGCTACGGAGACCGTTCAGAGTATTCCGCGCTGGTTTTATGCCATTTTTGCCACAGATATGGCGAATAAGAAATTTGCCAATAAGCCACTCTATGGCGAAGTAGTGAAGCGTTTTGCGGCTTATGTAGGTACTTCTTTCCAAAAAGGGGTTACGGCAAGTGGTCGCCCTGTAGAGGTATATGCCATTTTTGGAGGGCAATGGCCTCACTCAAGCTATATGATTCCTGGCGGCGTGATGTGCGCCCCTACTCTAAAAGACATCACAAGGGCGCACTCTATCATGAACCGCTTCCGCAATGATTGGCTAGAAACTGTTTGGCTAGGTTGCTCTATTGAGCGATACTTACAAATCAAATCTTGGGACGACCTCATGGCCTGGGTAGAAGAAAACGAATCACAGCGCAACAGTGATTTAGGATTGTTTATCAGAGCAAGTTTAGAGTTTGGAATGGATAAATTTGGGCAGGGTGTAGGCAAATTCTTGGCACACGGCACGTATCTGCACAAAGATTTATACAATAAGCCCACAGTAGAGGGACGCAACAAAGCCCTCATCTCTTCAAGTGGATTCTTTGATGGAGAAAAATACTATGACTTTGACCACATGCAGATTGCAGAGCATACCAAACATACTTGGTTCAAAGATGTACCCGCAGCACACCCTTGGAGCGAACCACTACCTACTCCAGTAGTATCACAAAACTTAGAAGAAACTGACTTCAACAGCAAATACAGTTGGTCTAAAGCTCCTCGATACATGGGGCATGCCGTAGAAGCCGGGCCGCTCGCAAGGGTGATAATGAATGCTAATCCCAACAATCTAGAGCATCAGTTCCAAGACCCTCTCTTTGGAGATATAATGAAGCAAAAAGGCCCTAGTGTATTTACACGCTCACTGGCACGTATGCACGAAGCCCCACGCCTCTATGAGATGATTAATAAGTGGCTCTCTGAAATCAAACTTGATGAGGAGTTTTATATCAAACCCGAAGAACGCGATGGCAAAGGCTTTGGAGCTACCGAAGCAGCACGCGGCGCATTGGCTCACTGGATTGAGATAGAAAATGGCGTAATTAAGAACTACCAAGTCATTGCACCTACTACTTACAATGTAGGCCCCAATGACGACGAAGGCAAATCAGGCCCTATTGAAGCAGCCCTTGAAGGTACCGAGATAGAAGACCCCCACGACCCCGTAGAAGTAGGTATGGTGGCACGTTCTTTTGATTCTTGCTTAGTCTGCACGGTGCATGCCCATGACGGTAAGTCTGGAAAAGAACTTACGAGCTTCAAATTATAAAAATTGAGATTTCTTTTACCTCCTGAGGATTTCAAAAACCCTTGGGAGGTGATTCAATCAAAAAACCAACAATGAAAATAAATCAACCCACAGCCATTATGGGCTTTGGAAACCCTGTACGAAGCGATGATGCTGTAGGGATTTATGTGATAGAACAACTCCGTAAAAGACTCGGAGAAGAAGAAAACTTAAAAATCTTAGATATGGGCACTGCTGCTTTTGAGGTGCTTTTTCAGCTACAAGGGCAAGAGCGGATTATCTTAGTGGATGGAGTGATTAATACTGGTGAACCTGTAGGCACACTCTTCAAAGTGCCTGCCTCAGAGGTACAAAAAGCACCTCAAGATGACCCTCTAGTCTTTTTGCACAGCATAAAATGGGATCAAGCCCTCTCTTATACCAAAAAAATATTGGGCGAAGCCTATCCAAAAGATATTCATGTCTATCTGATTGCCATAGACAATACACGCCTAGAGCTAGACCTTAGCCGCGAAGCAAAAGCCGCAGGCGATAAAGTTGTCGAACTTATCATCAATGACCTGAATGAAAGCTCCTTAACGCTCCCTCCCCCCGAGGATAGCTCTCTAAATCTCCCAAAGGGGAACTCAACGCTCCCTCCCCCTGAGGGGAGGACCGGGGTGGGGTCTCAGACTCCCTTGTCGGGGCTTGAGCTTCAATTAAAGGCTTGCCACTTGGTGATTGCTGATAAATTGGTAAAAGAGGTTTTTGGTGATGAGTCTCATGCCTTTGTGCGCTACTATCCTGAGCGAAAATCGCTGCTACTTGCCCCCGTAAGTCAAGCTTGGTTCAAAAAAATGCATCAGGCCTCACAATTTATGCTCAAATATAAAAACAAGCGCGGTGATAAAACAGTGGCTATCCACGAGATTTTGATTGATAATGAAATTGATGAAGAAGATAAAACTCTTGCTTATGAAATACAAGGCAAGGGAAAAGTCTTTAAGATAAATCTGTAAATTTACTGAACAATGACCAAATGGATACATACAGAACTAGGCACTAAGGCAGACCTCCGTATATTGACCGAAGATGCTTGGCTGCACAATGCCCAAGTAAATTATCATATTCAGCATAAAAAAGGGCGTTGGCATTTGTTTATGCTTTTTGTCCATCAAGAAAATCCATTCGTGCTAAGGATAAGGTACTTAGAAAATTATCCAACAGAAACTCAAGCTACCAGGTATGCACAGTTTTTTCAGCGAGGCATACAGCGAGATGCAAGAGGAACTTTTAAAACAAATTATGATGCTTTCAATTTTTGCAAAAACTGATTTATTTGATACGCTTAATACTTTTATAGCAGATGAAAATCGCCTAGAAGAATTAGTTCAACTCGTTGATATAGAGATATTTAAACCTTTTTTATCAAGTCTTTCCATAGTGGTTGAAGGCAATGAGATGAATTTCCCTGTGGATTGGAACAATGCGCTTCCTCCTTATCTTTTGCCTCATCATATCTCGTTTACAAAAGAGAATTTTTTAGGAGTCATCTTTGGAAAATTAAGTAACCTTGAAAAATCAGCCGATTATTTAGGTGGAAAAAATCCACTTTACCATGATTTATCGCTGGCTTTTGCTATTCAAAATGAAGCCTTGATTACTGATGAAATGCTGAGGGCTACGCTACAAAAAGAAAATGACTTTGAAATATATAGGCAAGCCCACAACCAAGCCATTGCCATACACTACGGAGCAGTAGAAAAAGTAGTTACTTTTGAGACCTTGTGCCAATACTATGAAGCAGCTATCCAGCTTGCCCCAACGCCCGAATACCTTGCTTTTACAAGCCGTCAGTATGTTACTTTGCTCTTAGATGCACAATATTTTGAGCAAGCAGAAAAAACAATTGAAAAATCTTTGAACACCAAACCCTCGCAAACTGCCGAGTTTTCGCTCAAATCACTGCTTACACAAGTGCTTATGGCGCGTGTATATGTACCCTATGATTGGAAGCTGATAGCCCAAATCAAAGGGCTGGTCTGGGAAACTTTGCAATACTTTGAGGAGCAGAAAAATTATTGGGAAGTGGCTCTACTCTTGATAGATGCCTCTGAAATAGCCAATATAAGCCAAAGTTACAGCGAATCGTTGGGCTATATCAATAAATCCATTGCACTACTAGACCAAGAAAACCTCACTCAATTACTGGGAAATGCCCAAATTCGAAAAGGCACATTGCTTTATACTTGGGCGCAAAATGGCAATCCTCAGTTTTACAAAGGGGCTTTGAAGGCTTACCAAGAGGCTTTAAAAATTTACAAAAAAGAAGAAGTCCCCGAAACGTTTGCCGAAATTCATCATCAATTAGGCATTATCTACTCCGAAATGCCCGATGAACCCCAAAAACAACAAATCTGGGCGGCTATGTCTGCCAAATCTTTTGGAGAAGCTTTGGCTTGTTTTACAAAAGCCAGTTATCCTTATGAGTATGCCATGGTCTGTAACAACTATGCCAATGCCCTTACAAAATTTCCAACAGGGCTACGCACAGACAATTACCAACAAGCCACTGCACTCTATATAGAAGCCTTGCAGATTCGCACCGCAGATTTGCCTTATGAGAGAGCCATTACTTTGCTCAATTATTTGGAGGCACAGTGGTTTATGGCTCAAGACGAAGATAAAGTATCTACAAAAGATAAACTCAAAATTTGGGAGAGTATGAAGCAAAAAGCCGAAGAAGTGTTGCTTCTTGTAGAAGATAATACGCTTCGCCAAGAAGCAAGAGGGCATCTGGAAAAGTTAGAAAACCTGAAATCTGTACTATTAGAAGAATGAAAATATGCACGAAATATCATTGGTCAGAAGTACTTTTAGAACCTTGGAAGAAGAATTTTCATCTGAGGAGTTTAAAAAAATTACAGATATTCATCTTAAAATAGGTCAACTTTCTAATGTAGAGCCTGTTTTATTGCAAAATGCTTTTGAAGCTGTGGTCAGCACCGAGTTTGCCGAGCAGCCTATGAAACTGCATATTGAGCTGCTGCCTACTTTGATACAATGCACTGTTTGTATGCATACCACAGAGGTAATTAATTATAAATTTGTATGTGAGAATTGTGAAAGACCTTGTAGCCAAATAGTGCAAGGCAATGAACTTTTGATAAGTAAGATAGAAACAGCCCTCTAACCTCCAAGGGGGAAATCACCTAAAACTCTCCCCTTGGGGGTAGGGGGGCTTTAAAAATATGAAAATAGAAAGATTTGCTAAATCAAACCGACAGCCCGTAGGAGCTATACAATGTGAAAATTCTACGCTTAACTTGTTAAAAGCCAATGACTTTGTAGCAAAGGTTATCCGCGATAAGATGGCAGCACAAAATACGCTTTTGGTCAATATCACTTCTTCGGCAGGTAGTGGAAAAACTACCCTGATGCAGGCTACCGCCGCACGCCTCAAAGATAAACTTAAAATGGCGGTGCTAGTAGGCGATTTAGAAACCGAGCGTGATGCCATTCGAATCAGAGAGGCAGGCATAGACTCACTACAAATCGTAACCAATGGTGTATGCCATTTAGAGGCACAAATGATTCAGCAGGCTTTTGACCATATCGAGGTAGAGGGTTTAGATTTGCTTTTTATTGAGAATGTGGGAAATCTAGTCTGCCCAGCAGCTTTTGACCTTGGCGAGGATTATCGTGTTACGCTCATCGCCAGCACTGAGGGTGATGATAAGCCGAAGAAATACCCCAGAATGTTTCTTACCAGTGAATTAATGCTCATCTCAAAAGCTGATTTGTTACCTTATGTGCCATTCTCGTTAGAGGCAGTTACCAAAGATGCCAGAGAGGTAAATCCTGAGATAGAGGTCATTACACTCTCTAGCACCAGTGGTGAAGGTATAGAAACTTGGTGTGATTGGCTTTTAGAAAAAGTAAAAGAGAAGCAAGAGAAAAGCCAAGTGAACGCTTAAAAGAGAATAATTGATGAGGCAAGTGCTGCCAAGCAGTAGTAAAAAGCACAAGAGGAGTTTATTTCTTTATTACTACAAAAGAAATTTTTTCTCCTTGTGCCTCAAAGTAATAATCACCTATACTTGCCTCCATCTCAAGCACAAAATAAAATAAAAAATTGGCAATGGTAGAAGCATAAATGAGTTCTGTTTCTGCCTTTTCTATCTCTACCCATCTGTAAGAAACCTTAATGCGCTCAAATACTCGATTGCTAAACTTCATCAGATTTGCTAATCGGCTACCTTTTTGTGGAATAATCTCAGAGAAAATTTGAGATACATAAATAGCCTCGCCAGATGCTAGTTGGGCAAATCTTTTCATAAATTGTGTATAGCTCCGCTCTATCGGAAAGTCAAAGCTAAACTTCTCACTTTCTTGCCATCGCTTTTCCTGATAGCGTAAGAGGGCAGGGCGTTCGGAAAAGCTAATAACAGGATGTCCCTCAAAAAAATGAGAAGTAGGGGGTTCAGTAACCAAAACTTTATCTTTGGAATGGTTTACGATAGCCGCTTGCCAGCCTTTGGGAAGCAAATGCTTATTATGAGGATGCCATTGGTGAAAAATAGGAAACTGCTCAGGCCGTGTAATCTTAGCTTTTAAGCCAATAGAGCGTAGCTTACGGACTATGTCTAAATCTTCTTCTCCCCAAATTCTATAAAAGGTATCATAGCCTTGTATCTTGCTAAGGTGCTTTTTGGCTACAAAGATATTACCAACACTTGAATTACCAGATACTGTCAAGTTCATATACCCATGTACATTGCTTTTCAGTGCTTCCCAATCTTCAAAATGTAAGGGTAGATAAAAGACCCTAAACACAAGAAAAGAATCGGGAGTAATTTGTGTGAGTGCTTTTTGTAGAAAATATGGAGGCACTATCAAATCCACATCAAGCATCACAAACCACTCTCCTGAGGCATAGTAAAAGGCCTGATTAAAGGCTTGGCTACAACTCCAAAAGTAGCCTTGTGTGTGAGAGTAAACGTACTTCACCTTTTCGTACTGTGAACAGAGTGTTTCTACTTGTTTTCTTACTGTATCAGAGCTGCCATAGTCTAAAAAAATTACTTCAAAGTCTTGGTAGCTTTGCTGTGCAAGTGAATCAAGGCAACGCTGCACGGCAGCAGTATCTCTTTCTCTATAAGGTATTAAAACAGAAATTTTCAAAAGAATTATACGTTTGCAGGGTCTGGTAAATATTTTTCACATACCATCTTGAAAGTTTCTAAATCAATGGTATGCCCCAGCTCTTCTTGCCAATCTAGCAAATAACGTTCTGCTTTTTCATGAATTGCGAGGTAGTGCTGTGTAGTATGAGGTAAGATAAGGTCGTCTTTTGCCCCCAGAATGATGTTTAAAAAGTATGATGACTGCTTGATGTCATTGGGAGAAAAAATATCAGGGCGTTTATGAAAAGATTTGAGGGCAGGGTTGAACAACAAGGCATTACAGCCTAAATGTTTGGCAAGCCAGTAGCCCATTAGCCCTCCTGCCGAGCTACCCACAATGTAATTAATCGCTTGCTTTTTACAGGTATTCAGCAAATCAGGAAAAATGGAAGCATCTTGCTCATAGTCTAAGTAAGGAGCAAAAAGCCTATCCGAGAAACGCTCTAATACAGCTAATTTATCCATACGGGGTGAGGAATATAGGCCGTGTATATAAATCAGATTAATCATAAAAAATAGCTTTCTTTTTTTGATGGTTAAAAATAGCACTTTTCTTTTAGAAACTGTGTCTTGGATGAGTAATAAAAACCTTGCTGTTTTGGCGAATGATATAAGATAATATTATAAATAATTGATTATCAGATGTTTGTAAAAAATACTGTATAAATGGTAAGTACCCAAGTGCAGGGCATCAAATGATTTTTTTCTGAAAAGCTTGATGATTTGCTAAATTTTTATTTTTTTTAAAGAAAAGAAAAAAATTATGCTAGTTGAGCATTACTATCCACAAGCACTTTCTCATGCACGCCTTGATAAATACTTGGCAAGCGGCTGGTTCAGAAGTGCCCCCATGCTTTATCGCTCCCAATTGCTTTGCCTGGAGGGCGATGTGTTTTCAACGGTCAATATTCGTATTGACTTGGAAGGCTATGAATTTAAAAAAAAATTTAGAAAACTCCTCCGACAAAATGAACAGCGATTCAGCGTAAATATACGCCCTGCTAGACTAGATGGAACGCGCGACCAACTCTACCAGACCCAGAAGCACCGTTTCAAGGGTTTTATTTTTGACCACTTACCACAGTTTTTCTTTGCCAATTTAGAAGAAAGTGTTTTTGATACTTGGGAAATTGGAGTCTATGACGGCGCAAAGCTGGTAGCAGTAAGTTTTTTTGATAGAGGAAAGAAAAGCCTTGCAAGTATACTGGGGCTTTACCTGCCTGAGTATGAAAAATACAGCCTAGGTACTTACACCATGCTCAATGAGATATTGTATTGCCTAGAAACAGACAGACGCTACTACTACCCAGGCTACATACTTGACAAACCTTCTATTTTTGATTACAAGCTGCGTTTGGGCAACGGCAGTATGCAATACTACGACTGGAAAGGCAAGTGGAAACCTTATGAGAAATTTCCACAAGAACATTTTGCAGCCCATACACTCCGAAGCAAAATAACCGCCTTAGAAAAAGTGCTTCGGCAAGAAGGAATCTCCTTCAAAAAAATGCTTTATCCAATGTTTTCGGTAGGGTATCTTGCGTTTATGGGCGACCAATTTATCAAAAGCCCTATGTTTATCTCTTGCTTTCCACAAAAAAATAATGTGCTACAACTTATTGTAGAATACGTACTAGAAGATGATATTTACAGAATGAGCTGGGCAGCCCCCTGCCCTGAGTACCAAGAGTTTCTCAACATGCAGATTTCGCAAGATTTACTCAATGAAGATGTATATTTGCTTAATTTAATAAGATGTGAAGATATTTTATTGCAGCATACCGCTGTGGCGCATATTGTAAAAGAATTACAAAGAATGGCTTAATGTGATTAGTGGTCAAGCATTTGTGCTGACCATCAATGATTTACAACTAATATTACCAAACTGTATGTCTATTTGTGCCTTGTGCCTGCGTGAGGTAGAGCAAACCTCTGCACACCATCTCATACCCAAACAAAAAGGAGGCAAGCACGGTCCGACTGTGCCACTTTGCCAACCTTGCCACAAAACACTGCACCACACTTTCAGCAATGCCGAGCTCGCAAAGCATTACAATACCATTGAGAAGCTCCAAAATGCCGAAGATTTGCAAAAGTATCTTGACTGGATACGCAAAAGAGATATTCAAAGGCTGAGTTTTTAGGGAGTAAATAGGAAATACTATCCCCAAATCAAATTTAAGATTGTTGCTAATCAGAGACGGGGTCGCTCAGAGCAATCCCTTCCCTAATACAGATTGGGTAAATTAGTCATTGAGCACTCCCTTAAATGACAATATAACCCTCATCGGGCGCAAGTCAAATTAACTTCCTTATGCCCTCTCATGAGGTGATGGAAGGGGTGAGGTGGCTAAAAAGGGAAATTTGATTTGCCTCCCCTCATCTCTATCGTATCATCTCATCAAAACTTAGCTGGAGGTAGTAAATTCTTCCTGTTTCAAATACCAAAAAAATAAAAACTTTCTCAATTCACCCCTCCGTTGTTGGTGTTTAGAAATGGCTACCAAGATTTCTTTTGATAGCATATTATTCATTTAGCTATTTCGACACCAACAATCCTTTTGCATCTTGTAGTCTTTTCATTAGCTACCAACTTTTGGATTCGCATGGTTGGTTTCCCTAACAGCAAGCCGAAGGGTAAGACCAACCATAGAGCAGGATTCTAAACATACACCCAAGCCTTTTTCAACTAACAGACGTTCCACTTTTTTAAAAAGTGGAACGTCTGACTACCCACAAAAACCTTGAGTTGGCAGCATTGAGCGAGACTCGCCCGACCAGTTTGTTTTGATGGATTACACTTAACACCATAGCCTCTGACCAGACGGGGGTCAAGACGCTAATACCAGATAGAGCGAGCCACGTCTGACCAGACGGAGAGATTTAATCAAAGTTGTTATTGAGTGTTGCTACCAAAAAATTACCACATCTTTTTTTCCTAGTTCCTCAAATGTTTGCATTATTTTCATCCTTTCTTCTGCGTTTTGGGTACACTCTGTCCCTGTCAAATAAATGCGTCTGATATTTTTGACTTTGAATAATACCTCAGGAAATTGACTGAGCCTAGTATTACGCAGACCAATAGTAATTAAATTGTCTAATTCAGAGATACTTTCGGGCAACTCTTCTAGTGGGGTGTTCTCCAAGTCCAGCATTCTTAGACCTTTAAGACCTGAGATATCTTCTGGCAATCTACGTATCTTACAATTGCCGAGTACTAGACGTTCTAAGGTAGGCAAGTTACAGAATCCCTCTGGTATCTCATATAAGTTACACTTACTTAGGTTTAATTCGTATAAAACACTTTTTGCTTCAACATCAGACGGCAAAAACAGCGTATCCGACCACTGCTGAAAAAAGCTCAAATGCTTCAAAGTAGGGTGTTCAAAAATACAAGAAGGTATCTCACTGATTATATTATTAGAAAGTCGAAGTTTTTTAAGATTCGAGAGTTTACAAAACTCATTTGGTATTTTATTAAGACCAAGTATCTCAGCAAAAATCACAGACAAACAATTTAAGTTTTCCAGCCCCCTAAAGTCATAGTTATTAAAATCTCCTCCTGATAGGGATAAGTGGTAAAGGTGAGTAAAGCTAAGAAAAATGTTTATATCATTTGTAGCGTGAAGTCTTGCTTGTATGATTCTATCAGGATTCTTGGGTAGTGAGTTTGATTTGTTCTTATAATTATCATATACCATCTCATACTTTTCAGAACTATTATTATCAAAAAATTGCTTAAAGGTGTTTTCATCTATACAGCCAAGAGAGAAGTCTATCTTAATTGGTTCGTCCTTAGGTGATTTCACGAAAAAACCTCGCTTTTCAATATCAAGGGGTAGAACCTGAGAAAAAACGCAACATGTCAGCCCATGAAAAAGCACACAGTTGATGAGTAGTATCTTTTTAAATAGTGTCATAATTTTTATCTCTTTTTAATTTTACCAAACTAACACGCCCAATTCTCCATTGACAACTACAGCTTGCCTAAAACCTGTGGCATTGCGTTGATCAATCAAGTTG
>CAYZQI010000071.1:0-23152 GCA_964480455.1 uncultured Cytophagaceae bacterium | reverse complement strand
AAATTAACACGCTTTTTTTCTTATTTGTTATCCAAAAATTTAGCGGACTATTGATACTATTAAGCCAAATTTTTTAGAAATTAAGTAAAACACTAAATAAGTAAGACTTAGTGCCAGGATTGTTGAAGTACTCTATCCCACGGGCTGCACTCACACCAGAAAGGTTGGTATCGGGGTCATTGCCTTCAAATTTAGTCCAAAGAATGAGGTTTCGGCCTGTGGCAGTAAGTTGGACTGATTCAAGCCCTAATTTGCTTTTTAGCCAAGGAGAGGACAGGTTATAAGAGAGGCTTAACTCTCTAAGTCTTGTCCAAGAGCCATCTTCTATATAAAGCTCATCATTTCCATTGCCAAAGAAGCCTCCTTCACCATTGTACCAAGATTCGGTAAGTGCCACTGGCCCTGCGCCAAAGTCCTGTACATTTCCTCTGAAGGTTTCTCCAATAAAGATGATGTTTCCGTTGTATTCTCTGTAATTTCTGGTAGCCGTGATTTCATTGGCACTGCTGCCCCATCTGCCTAGGTCAAGCAATACCGATTTAGTGCCTGCATAGATGTCTGCTCCTTGGAAGGTTTCAAAGAATGCAGTAAGTGTAAAGTTCTTATACTTGAAAGTGGTTAAAAATGAGCCTTGCCAATCTGGGTTGGGGTCGCCAATCACTCCTTCTACTTGGTCTTGCTCTGGGAATCCATTTTCATCAAAAACAATAGAGCCATCATCATTGCGAAGGGTGCGTGAGCCCCAAAGTACGCCCAGAGGTTGCCCCTCTACTGCACGAGAACTCACTGCCGCCAAACCACCCAGATTGATAGATTCTATGCCTCTGAGGTCTAGTACTTTGTTGCGAACGCTTGTGAAAGTACCGAGTACATCAATAGAGAAGTCGTTCTTTTTGAAAATAGTATAGCCTAAGTCTAGCTCTACGCCCTTGTTTTCTATCTCAGCACCATTGGTATATACTTGGCTATAACCTCTTGAATTGGCGACAGGGAACTCAAGCAAAACATCTACGGTGCGGTTATAAAAATAAGTAGCACTAAAGCTCAATCGATCATTTAAGAACCTAAGGTCTGTACCTACTTCAAATTCTTTTTTGCGCTCAGGAAGCAAAACTTCATTGCCTCGGCTGGCACTAGGCACAAAACCACCATTGCCATACAGACCTAGATTAAGGCTTCCCCCAAAGGTATCTCCAAAACTAGGCGATACAAATACATTAGAGGTATTGTAGCGGGCAGGCTGTACCCCTACTTCGCCGTAAGATAAACGTAACTTTCCAAAAGAAAAAATATCACTACTCAGGCCTCCAATTTCAGAAAACTGCCAAGCCAATGATGCCGAAGGGAAGAGAAAAGTATTGTCTGAGGCATCTCCAAAGGTAGAGGCAGATTCTACTCGGACAGTTCCTGTAAAATAAAGCATATCCCAGCCTGATAAGGTAAGCGATGAATAGACTCCTGCGGTACGCTCTTGCCCTTGTGAGCTTGTAGTAGTGGTATTTTCGGGCAAGGCATTGCTTCTATCTCTTACTACAGAAGCTACATCTACAAATTGGATAAAATTAGTGGTATTTACACCATTGACTACCCTTGACCTTGCATTGAAATTAAAGCCCACTAGAAAATCTACTCCAAAATTTTCACCAAATTGCTGTGTTGCCTTGGCGATATAGTCCATATTAAAAATGGTATTGGTGGCTAGCTCTTGTTCATAAAGCCCTGTGCTGAAAGCACCTGCTGCTGAGCCTGGGGTAAAAAACTGATTTCTCTTCTCAGAATAATGGTCAATGCCTACCCTGCCTATGAGGTCAATCCATTTGAGCGGTGATGCAGTCAGTTCAAAACTAGAGATGAATCTATCTACACGGGCTTTGTCTTCTTGCTCATTGATAGTCCAATTAGGGTTATTGTTGGTAGGTGTGTTATCTGCTGCTAGGGGCTCTAGGTATGAGCGGTGCCTATTAGGAATAGGCGAAGCCGTAGGACTTGAATAATAATCACCTCTGTAGCCGCTAATGTCAAAATCGGGGGCAGTTCTAAGCAAGCCTAAGTAAAGCCCTGATGAGTTAGCCCCTTTCTGGATTCTGTTAGAGGCAGTGCGGGTATAGTTGGCCGTTACTTTTAGTTTGATATTTTCAGTAAAATTATGCCTTGCATTAAAGCGTAAAGTAGTCCTCCGGTAATCTGAGTTATTCCTCACGATGCCTTGTTGGTTGAGGTCTCCTAAGCTAAAAAACAAAGTGCTGTTCTGGTTTCCCCCTGTGATATTGATGTTGTTTTCAAGAAATTGCCCATTTCCAAAGATTTGGTCAAAATTACTATCATCAAAAGTCTGTCGAGAATTTTTACTAAGGATAGGATAATAGGTTCTTCCGTCTTGGTCTATAAAAAATGCTCCTGCGGTATTTAGGTCATCAGGTGCGCCTGAGCGGTCTGCAATTCTATCCCCCCATGAGTCTCTTGCACGTGGGTTGTAGATGCCATTATCTCCTTGCCCAAATTGGTTTTGAAGCGGGTATCTTCTATTAATGACATCAAGAGAATAAGTAGATTGGAAAGACACCTTGGTTTTGGAGGCATATTTACCGTTTTTAGTAGTAATCAAGATTACCCCACCGAGTGCTTGCGTACCCCATAGAGCGGCAGCAGAAGCACCTTTCAGTACAGAAATGCTCTCTATGTCGTTGGGGTTGATGTCGTTCAGCCTTGATTCTTGGCTTGAGCCACCACGGTCGCTGTTGCCTCGCACATCATTGCTGATAGGAATACCATCTACTACAATAAGCGGCTGACTATTGCGAGTAATAGAAGATACCCCCCTAATCTGTATATAAGCACCTGCACCGGGGTCGCCAGAGTTTCTGCTAATGCGTATGCCCGAAGCCTGCCCTGAAAGCGCATTGAGGAGCGTAGGTTCGCCTGATTTGACAAGGTTCTTACCATCTACTTTGGAGTTGGCATAGCCCAGATTGTCTTTGTTTTCTTCAAAGCCAAGGGCTGTAACTACTATTTCATCTAGCAAGTCAGCATCTTCTTCCAGGGTGATGTCTAGTTTGTTGCTATTGCTTACAGCCTGCAAAATAGGCTTATAGCCTACATAGCTAAATTTTAAGACTGTTGTAGGATTGTCGTTTTTTAGCGTAATGTTATATTTACCCTCTATATCTGTAATTGTACCATTGGTTGTTCCTTCTTCTACAATGGTAACTCCTGCAAGTGCCTCACCAGTAGCATCTATGACTTTGCCACTGATGACTCTCTGCGCCTGTGCTGCCCCCAAGCCGATGAAGCTCAAAAGGGCAATGAATAATAATAATCGTAGTTTTATCATCATACAATTGTTTATAGTTAATTTAATTATTGATTAATGTTTTGGGAAAACTAAAAGGATCGAAACCCCATAAATAGGGCAATAAAAAGTAAACCATCAGTGTAAGTAAAATAATAGAAAGGATATTTAGCCATATCCCCGCTTTTACTATATCATATATCTTTAAATATCCCGAGCCAAATACCACTGCATTGGGCGGAGTAGCTACTGGGAGCATAAAGGCACACGAAGCTGCCAATGTAGCACCTACCATAAGTATATAAGGATGTACATTGATGGCTATAGAAAGAGATGCAAGAATGGGCAAAATCATTGCCGTGGTGGCCAAATTAGAGGTAATCTCTGTTAGAAAGTTGATAGATGCAATTAGTATTAAGAGTACCAATATGAGCATCACACCATCTAGCAAACTGAGCTGACTGCCTATCCAGACGGCCAAACCGCTTGCTTTGAAAGCCTCTGCCAATGCCAAGCCTCCACCAAAAAGCAACAAAATACCCCAAGGTAGTTTTACGGCTTCTTCCCAAGTAAGCAATGCCCTATCTTTTTCATTAGAAGAAGGAATCACAAAAAGCACTAAGCCAGCAGCTACCGCAATGATGGTATCATCTAAGCCTACAATGAAGCGTTCTAGCAAAAAAGAACGGCTAATCCAAGCAAAAGCCGTAAGTATAAAAACAGCAAATACAGCACGCTCTTCATAACTTACCTTTCCTAAGGCTATAAGCTGTTTTTTAATCTCTGCCTTTCCACCTGGGAAAACTGTTGTTTTTATAGTAAACGCATAATTTGTAAGGTATTTCCAGCATATCGCCAGCATGATAACAGAAACAGGCAATCCAAACATCATCCAAGTAGCAAAGGTAATTTCTACCTCATACTGCTCTTTTATGATGCCCGCCAGCACTAGATTGGGGGGTGTGCCTATCAAGGTAGCCAAGCCCCCGATAGAGGCACTGTAAGCAATAGAAAGCATGAGCATTTTGCCAAAAGTCTGAGTATCAGCACTATCCATTTGTGGATTATCTTTGAGCTGAGAGATAATTGCCATACCTATCGGAATCATCATCACGGTAGTAGCCGTATTAGAAATCCACATAGAGAGAAAGCCCGTAGCCAACATAAACCCTAAAACGATGCTTTTCATATTTGTACCAATGATGCCAATAATGTTTAAAGCAATTCGCTTGTGCAAATTCCAGCGTTCTATGGCAATGGCAAGCATAAAGCCACCAACATAGAGAAAAATGTATTTGTGCCCAAAGCAAGCAGTGGTTTCATCTAGGCTTAAGCTACCCGTCAGTGGAAAAAGTACAATTGGCAGTATGGCAGTAACTGCAATAGGAATAGCCTCTGTAATCCACCACAGTGCTATCCAAAAAGTACAAGCCAATACCAAATGCCCTTGCTGGCTCAAGCCCTCAAACTCTAGCAAATACAAAACTATCAGAAAAGAAGCCGGCCCTGCAAGCAAAGTAAAGAACTTGGCCTTAAGGAAAGCATATGGAGAAGATGTATTTTGTTTTACTGTATTCATTTAGTTGTTGGTTTGTGTTACAACTTCCTCTGCTACTTTCTGGAAAAACAGCGCATCTTCGGGCGACAAAATATTAAGGTATATTTTCTCTCCGTCTTGGTCTGTGCTCGTCAGCCTGTTTGGTAATCCGATGGGAGATTCACCCGTGATGACCCTAAAAAACACACAAGCCGAGAGATAACTACCCTCTGGAGAAGGGTGGCTTTGGTCGGGGTCATATAGCGTAATCTCAGGTCTGAGGGCTCTAGCACGCTGCCAAGCCAAGCCTACAGGTACAATTTGCGCCTTCAAGATTTTTGCTAACTCATTGTATTTGTCCGTGATTTGCTTTTGTGTGTAGGGGTCGTAGGGTCTTGCCCAAGTCATATAGACATATATTTGCGCCCCTTTAGCTTGAATCTCTTTACCAAAAAGCTGCCCATAATGCAGTAAGCTATCAGGCGACTCAACAGCACTAAGGCTGTGGTCTTGAATCACTACAGCATCAAAATCACCTTTTCTGATTTTTTCTAAGCTCTGTAGTTTTTTTTCGCCTCTCCAATGCTGGGCAAGACTTACCCCTCCTGCCGTAGATTGCCTTGTGGCAAGCGAGATTTGTTTGCTCTCAGCCATAGCAGCCAGTTGCTGAGGAAGATTCCAAAAATAAGTATAACTATTACCTATAAACAGTAACTTGCGAGGTGTTTCACTTTGAGCAATGCCTTGACTAAATACACAAGCGTAAATGACTATAAATAAAATCATTTTTCTAAAAAATATCACTATTTTTACTACTTTCATATTTAATATTGATTTAGTTATGTGCAATATTAAATACTCAAATTCATTTTAAAAAGCACAATATTTTCTACATACACTATTTTGAAAAACTTTATACTGTTTTACACTTTTTTACACATTAAGACAAACTTATGGAACAGGATTTGCGGTCGGATTTCATCTCAAAATTAGAAGAGAAGTATGGTGCATGGGATAAAACTACCTCAAGATTTGGTTCAGCACCATTCGGAGATATTTCTCAGGATTTAAGCATTAGTGCCAGTCAATTCTCAAAGCTCATCTATGGTACAGCCACCGAAGGCATGTACCAACGCTCTATCAAAAACATAAATCGCCTGATAGAAAAAGAAACTATCCGAGAAAAACTCAAGCAAGCAGTCGCTGAAAACGAAGCCCTAATGCAACAGCTAAATACACGCCACGCCTCTACACACAAGCAAAAATGGCAGCTAATCACTTACAGTGCATTGTTACTTTTGGTATTACTTGCTGCTTTGTATCTGTTTTTGCCACAAAGCTGGAAAGAAGATAAAGAAGAAGCCGAAAACAGAACCATACATCCCCTAGCAGCCTACTTTGACCAAGATTTTAATGCCAATTTTAATTCTCCGTATTTGCCTATCTCAGAAGTACAAAAGTTTTGCCCCGCAAGTGCTTACGAAGGGATATGGTCATTGGACAAGTCTTATAAACTGCCGCTGCCTGGCTCAAAAAAACCAGGGCTTTATTACCTTGCCAAAAGTGCAGATGTACGCATGAAGTGCTCTCGCTTTGATACTGTAGGTATAGGAAGAGGTAGAATATTGCATGGCTACGAGTACCTCGTCAATGAAATATGGCTAGATACCAAAATGACCCCGCTCTCACCACAATATTTTGACAAGGAAAAAAAGACCTTTACCTCAGAATTTAATGAACTTAATTTTGAGAAAAGCCCTCAATTCAAAAAAATAGCCACCATACACTCGTTTTTTACAGATAAGTTTTTTATCTACCCTGATTCTATTGTCAGGAAAGGAGAGCCTTGTGGTCGCTATGCCTCCGACATAGACCAAGCCCTTGTGCTAGAATACGAAATAGATATTAAATACATTTTAGAAAACGTATTGTCTAACCTGACTACAACTAGCTGCTATGCTACTGACAATCCTTTTTCAAACCCTAATGACCTAAGGGCAAAAGAAAGCGTAATCAATTTTCAATGTATTTATACCATTAATGCCGAAAACTTGGGCATTGGCGGGGGATATCCCTATCAAAAGGGCTACAGACTGCAAAAGCAAAACTATGCCGATAACCTTATCTGTAATTAACACTTCGGGGAAAAATTGTACAGGTATTTTATTTTGTAACCCCAATAAAATACAGCATATTTGAGAAAACAAACGAAAAAAGCTATGCTAGACTGTACTATGTATGCTCAGAAAAGGTTTTTCTGTGTAGATTTTGCTAAAATTGAGCGATATTTATTTGAATTAATAAACCACTTAAAGTGAAATATTACAAGTAAACAGTCATTCCTGATGTCAATAATATTAAGCTCTGAAGGATATATCCTACCCATAGATAAGGTGCAAAGTGATCTACATACTTTTGAGGAGTTCTTTGTTAAAAAATTCTCGAACTCTGTTACTCGTCCACGTCTATGGGAAAACTACTTGGTGTATCTTGATAATTTTAGACAAAAAGTAACGCCTAATTTTGTGCAGTGGCTCGATGGTAGCTTTGTAACCTTGAAGGAAAATCCCAATCATATAGACCTTGTTACGTTTATAGACTATAAAATCTTTGAACCGATGGAAGAATAGAAACGTCTTGAGGAGTTTTGGAGTTTTAATCTTGAAGACAAGGGTTTAGATAGTTATTTATTGGGGGTGTATCCTGAAGGGCATCCTGAATATCCAGTGTATGAATACAATATGAGAAATTGGCACATTAGGTACACCAATGCAAAAACAAGTAAAAAACCCATACAAAACGTAAAAGGATATATAGAAATTATTTTTAAGACATAATATGAAAACAATAGAAATTCCTATACTTCAAATAAAAGGATTATTAGAGATGATTGCTATGTGTAACAAAGAAATTAAAATGGCTTTGGCGTATGGTAAATCAGAGGAGAGTCTTATGGTACGTCAGTCCAAGTACATGCGTGATAAACACTTGCAAGAACTGTATGCACTTCTGCTCGAGTATGATATTGACTTAAAAGATTTGGTTATATGATATGAGTGAAAAAACAGATAGACAACCTCGTGTATTGAGTTTAGTGGAAGCCAATCTCGAACAAATCAAATGGTTTGATGACATGATAAAATTGGAGCTTGAAGCAGGCAAGCCAAAAGATAGTTTGGTGATTCGACAGATGGAATACCAAAAAGAAAAGTATTTGAAAGAAATCAATGAATACCTGCAAAAATATGAGGTAAGTTTGGTGAAAATTAAAAGTTAAAAAAATGAGCAAAAAACTGATTCGTTTTGATTGGGCAATGAAAAAGTTGCTTCGCCATAAAGCCAATTTTAGTATTTTAGAAGGCTTTTTATCAGAGTTATTGCACTTTGATGTAATGATTGAAAGTATCTTAGAAAGTGAAGGCAATAAACAAGATGAATTTGACAAGTACAATAGAGTAGATATTTTGGTAAAAACCAAGACTGAAGAGCTAATGTTGGTAGAAATTCAGAATGACTCTGAAATTGACTACTTTCAGCGTATGCTCTACGGCGCATCAAAATTAGTAACTGAGTATATCAAAGAAGGTGAACCTTATGGCACTATCAAAAAAATATACTCTATCAATATCGTCTATTTTGGATTAGGACAGGGTGATGACTATGTCTATGAATACAATGGCGAATTTGTGGGCTTGAATCAGAGAGATATTTTAATCCCTACAGTAACCCAAGGACGGTACTTCGGAATAGAAAAAATAGCAGATATTTTCCCAAAATACTATCTTTTGAAAGTGAACAATTTTAATGATGTAGCACACAATACACTTGATGAATGGATGTACTTCTTGAAAAATAGTGAGGTAAAAGATGAGTTCAAAGCGAAGGGTTTGGACAAGGCAAAAACACAACTCCGCTATGAAAGTCTGAGCACAGAAGAAAAGAAACAGTATGACCGTTTTCAAGAAAATAGACGCATTGAAATCAGCGTGGAGCATACTGCCAAAATAGAGGCTTGGCACGAAAGAGATATAAAAATTGCCCAAAATGCCATCTCAGAAGGGCTAAATAATGAAATGATTGCCAAAATTACAGGCTTAAGCCCTGAACATATTGAAGAAATACGTCAAGGGAAAAATTGAATAACTGCAGATAAGCAATTACTACAAATTTAGTATATTGCCTGGATTATCTTACATCTACGTATGCTCAAAAAAGGTTTTCTACAATGATAATACAAACAAAACACAAAAACTATGAATGAATTTATCCAAAAGGCTTTGAAAGCCTTAGAACAAGCTGATACTGCAGGGTATTTTGAGGAGATGGATAGGGTTACGCCTGCCCACAAGCTTACAGAACTCAATAACCTTAGGAGTATGTTTACTTCGGATAGGTATGGACACGATTTTCATCAAAAGTTAAGGACTTTTGCGCAAGGGGTAAATCAAGATGAAGGAGAAAAGACACATACTCTTGATAAAAAAGCATTGAAAGAAGAGGTATTATCACTAATCCCTAAGGATATAGATGCAGCCTTTGAAAAGTTAGATGACTTATTGGGTGAAACAAATGGCACATACAACGATTTATGTCGTGAATATATCAACCGTCCTAATAATTTTGACATGGCTACTTTTAGAAGTAAATTAACTAGATTTTTAAAGAGAGGATTATAGATTATGGATATAAAGCAAATTAAAGCACTGTTAGAAAAAGATTTAGAGGGAGTGTTTGAAATTTTAGATGAAGTATTTGCTAACTTAAATGGCACATATAATGATTTATGCAATGAATATATCACCCGTCCTGAAAACTTCAGCCTATCCACGTTTAGAGGAAAATTGAAACGTTTTATCAATATCTCAAAAACGGATATTCAAGAGTATTTTGCGGGCACCGAAGAAGATGTAAATGTAAAAACTGTAACCACTTCTACAAGTGAAACCTACACCCTGCTGTGCCACCTTGATTTCAAGAAACAAGTAAAGTACTTTGAGGATATGATAGAAAGTAAAAAACCTGTGATTCCTTTTGTAGTGCGTGCTGCTGAAAATTATGGGCAGCGATGGCTTTACAACCGCTTGATTCACCATTATCAAGAAAAAAGAGTTGTTCACAAGACTTTTTTGATTGACCTTACAGAATTGAATATCAATAGCCTAGATAATTTAATAGACTACTTGAGTGAACAAATAGTGCAAAAGTATAATCCAACTGATTCACGAGATGCAAAAGTTAGAAAGCTCAGGAGAGACCTTTCCACAATGATAAGTACAGCTTCGCAATTTATTGTTTTGAAAAACGCTTACACTTTTATTCACTCAACTGAGTTCAATGACTTTTATGGGTTACTTGATGACTTTTACCAAGAGATAAAAATTTTAGAATCTGAGCATAAGTGTATCTTTCTTTTTGTGGAGCAAAGCCTTGAACCCTATGCACACAGTGAATACTGTACGTTTTCTTCTGAAACTCAATCTTTCAAAGCAAAAACAGATAAGACACTGAAAATCATTGATTTAGACAATATCAAAGGCATTACTCGCAACTGTATGGAAGAGTGGTTTGGAAAAGTTCCTGTAGAAATCATTGATTTTTTTGATTGCTCAGATGAAGGTTTAGAGCAACTTGTCAGAGAATGTGGCAATGGCAACCCCGAAATCATTATCCCTGCAATATGTGAAAAAATAGGTATTAACTTTAACGAACACAAAAGCACATGGCTCAAATATTAAATTATGAGGGTAAAGCCCTCCAAGAAAGAGTAACTTTCAAAGATACTAAAGGCAATGCACACAACCTAGAGGCATATATTCCTGCCGAAAGTCTGCAAGATGCTGTAAATTTGGCACTCAACTTAGGTAAACCGCTTTTGCTCATGGGTGAGCCCGGCTGTGGAAAAACTCGCCTTGCCGAAGCACTTGCCTATGAGCTGCACGGCGAAAAAATGTATGAGCATTACTTTCGCTGGGACATCAAATCTACCACCAAAGCCAAAGATGGCATTTATCAATATGATGCCCTCAAGCGACTCTACCACGCCAACCTAAAAACCGAAGATGCTCAGAAAATTGAAGATATTAACAACTATATCACCTACGGCAAACTTGCTGATGCTTTCAACAAGCCCCAAAATGGCGATTTGCCCAATATTTTACTGATTGATGAGGTGGACAAAGCAGACATAGATTTTCCGAATGACTTGCTCTTGGAAATAGACAACAAACGCTTTAACATTCCCGAATTAGGCGAAAAAGGCGATATAGAAGCGAAAAGTAAGGTCATTATTTTTATTACCAGCAACCAAGAAAAAGAGCTTCCTCCTGCTTTTTTAAGGCGTTGTTTGTATCATTTTATTGACTTTCCTGATAGAAAAGCCCTGAAAAGCATTGTCAAAAACTACCTCAAAATAATGGAAGATGAAAAAATTAACCTTGCCTTGAGTATTTTTGAGGAGATAAGAGAAAACCTAAGTGAACTAGAGAAGAAACCTTCTACCAGCGAATTGATAGATTGGTTCAAAATGCTCGATTTTTATACTGCGTTAAAGATAGTAAAACCCAATGAAAGCCAACGCAGTGAGATAGAAAATAGGCTCATCAAACAACTGAATTTGATAGATAAAGATTACCCACCTTACCTACAAATCTTACTCAAAACCAAAGAAACTAAGGAAAAAATAGAAAACACCTTTATAGCAAATGAGTAAAGAGAGTACACTGCCTTTGATTGATTTTTATGAAAGCCTCCGAAAAAGTGGCTTTGCATTGGGCATGTCAGAGTACCAAACTTTGCTTGATGCCCTCCAGCTAGGCTATGGTATAGACAAGCAAAGTGGAAGTTTAGATAAAAAAGCCCTGTTGCAGCTTTGCAAAACCCTCTGGCTGAAACCCAATCAAAGCAAATTCATCTTTGAAGAACTCTTTGATGAGAAGTTCAATGACTTTACACAGCCCAAATCTCTCTCCCAAACACAGCAAAGCCCTAGTCCTTTTGGAGATGATAAAACCGATTTTTCAGGTAATCAAAGTAAATCAGGTAGTAAAGGAGGAGGAGAAGATGCCATTACTCAAGAGGAAAATCAGCCAGAAGAGAAAACTAAAGAAACTGAAAGTGCTGGTGAGGCTCAAGGCTTGATAGATACTTTTTCTGCTTCATTTCCCCCTGTAAGGCTCGTACTAGGTACGCCTATGGGCAATGCCATACCTTTGCCAGAAGACAAACGAAAAAGTAGAAAATTTATCTTTACAGATTACTTTTTTGACCTTAGCAAAAGACAAATGCAGCAAATTTGTCGCTGCTTACCTTTGTATTTGCCTAGCGGCAAAAGCCAAGACATAGACCTCAGGGCAAGTGTAGAAGCTTGGGCAAGAGCTGGCATGATAGGAACACCACTCTACCAAAAAAAGCAAGCAACACTCAATCAGATTTTGCTACTGATAGACCAAGACGGTTCTATGAAAGCCTTTGAGCAATTGGCAGATACCTTTGCCTCGGCATTAGAAGCAGCTTTTGAAACAAAGATGGGTGAGAACAAAGACAAAGTAAAGACTTTTTATTTTTACAATGTGCCACAGGAATACAGCTACAAAGATAAAAAACATCAACAATACGAGAAAACTAGCCAAATCTTGCAAGCCCTCAAAGGCACGTACAGCAGCGTTATCATTATCAGTGATGCAGGGGCAGCAAGGGGAGGTAACTCAGATGCACGCTACAAAGCCACTTTACGTTTTTTGATACAACTCAAAAAAGTGTGTGATAAAATCGTATGGCTCAACCCGATGCCTGAAGAAAGGTGGCCAAAAACTACTGCGGCACGCATCAAAGCCCATCTGGAAGGCAATATGTATGCCCTAACAGATGCACATGCCTTACAGCAGGCAATCAATCAATTAAAAGGAAAATCTAAGCAATAAACAATGGCAGAATTTAGCACCCGCATACAAAAGTTCACAGAAAAAGGGGAAGGCTATCAAGAGTTTCTCAAATTGGCAGCACAACCCTTACTTTTTTCCACAGATTTGCTCTATTTGCTTTGGTTCAATTTCAAGGCACATCAGCTGAACCAACTTACCCAGCAAGCTCCCTATTGGGTAGTTTCTGATTTGATGCTATCGGGCTTGTGTCAGCCTGTAGGCATTGATGTATTCAGAATGGAAGAAGAAATCAGAAATGAACTTCTGCCTCAAATTGCCTCTGATATGCAGCGAGAAATCGCTCTTTTCGTGCAAGAATACGCCCAGCAATACAAAAGCCAACTGAGTACAAATATCTATGAGATTCATAGTATCTGGGTAAAGGGCATTTTGCAGCCCCAAGAAATGGAAAAGCAAATCATAGAAAAACTCCAAAATGCCCAAAGCGAACACCAGAAAGTCAATTACCTTTCACTCTATTTCAATGCACTACCTAGCAAAACACAAGGTACTGAAGCCACCCACATCACGCTAGAAGTAGCCGAAGATGAAAATGATGCCCAGATTCTAAGAGCAGTTCTGCCTAGTTCTTTGAGGAAGCAGGTAAAGGGATTGGAAAGCTACCAAGCAAGCCAAGAGGAAAGAAGAAAGAAAAGAATTAAAGAGATTTTAGAAGAAAACATAAAGAGTAAAAACCCTATCCTCGACCTATCAGGACTCGGCATAGAAAACATTGAAAAAGAACTTGCCCCTATTTTTGAATATACCCACATTGCTAAACTCTACCTACGGGATAATAATATTACTTATTTTCCAATCAACTTTTTAGAAAAACTCTCCAATCTTAAAGAGCTGTACTTCTATGGCAATTCTATAAAAAATCTACCTAACGAAGTATTTGATTTTGAAGGGGATTGTCTAGAAGATGTAAAAAATTACTTTAAAGCACTAAAACATATTGAAAAAACTTATAAATCTAATTCTAGAGAATTAGATTTAAGAGGTTTGAAACTTAAAGTACTTCCTGATGCTTTATATGAATTGAAAAAACTTAGGCATTTATTCTTGACCAATAATATGTTAGTTACTATCAATCCAAAAATCAAAGAGTTAGAGCAGCTAAGAGTGCTGGGAATAGAAGATAATCAGCTAGAGTATCTCCCAGAGGAATTGAGTGGGCTATTATCTTTGAAGTTTTTAGATATAAGTGGAAATCGCCTCACTACACTACCAAAGTCTTTCCTTAAGCTAAACCTACAGCCAAATAAAAATAGAAAGTGGGATAATAAGGGTTTGAGACTTTCAAGAAATAATTTTGGGATAGATGATGATTGGCTTGAAAACAATGAACCTACTGAAATTATCAAAAGAATTTTAAAGAATGAACTTCAAGAAAAAGTATCTTCAGAAAACCACGTTCTTAATTTATCCAACCAAGGCATTTCAGACATACAAGAAGAAGTTCCTGAGCTACTCGAGGCTACTCATGTAGAGGTATTACATTTAGAAAACAACCAAATCACCCACTTCCCCGAAGATCTCTTAGAAAAACTGCCTAATCTTAAAGAGTTGTATTTATATGGCAATCCTATTGAAAATTTACCCAAAGAAGTTTTTGATTTTGATGGGAATTGTTTGGAGGAAGTTGAAAATCATCTGAATAAGACATTAAAACCTGAAATTATTCACCAAATAGAGCAAGAATACAATCTAAAAATGAAGTTTATTTCAGATATACCAAGTATTATTAGGGAAAATGATAATTCATTCTGTGTAGATGACAATAACTCAATCATTGGATTAAGGCTAAGGAATTGGGATATTGATATTTCTTTGGTTACAGATTTAATGGATTTAGTTTTTTTGGATTTGAAGAATGGTTATTTAAAAACGAAAGAAGCTTCAACCTTCACTCATCTATTTAATAAGTTACACAAATTAGAAATTCTTAATTTTGCAGGTTTTTACATAGAAGATTTAGGTATAATTAGTCATTTGAAAAATTTAAGAGTGTTAGACTTAAGTGTAAATTTTATACAAAAAATAGACTTCGCACTAGGTTTGGTTAATTTAAAGGTATTACACTTAGAGATAAATCAAATCAATTACTTTCCCCAAGATCTAATAGATAGATTACTTAATCTCGAGGAGTTATACTTATATGGTAATCCAATAGAGAATCTTCCAAAAGAAGTATTTGATTTTAAGGGAAATTGTTTGGAAAAAGTGAAAGGTTACTTCGAGGAGTTACAAAAAGTACAACGACAATTCACCCAACAACACAAATTTGCTCCCGAACCTGAAACACCCAAAACCAACTACACCGAAACCATCAATGGGGTATCCTTTGAGATGATATGGGTAGAGGGAGGCGAGTTTCTATTTCAAGATGAAATAAAAATCACCTTAGATAGCTTTTACATGGCAAAATATCCCGTAACACAGGAGCTTTATGAAGCTGTAATGGGTATAAATCCTTCTGATTTTAAGAAAAGCCCTCAAAATCCAGTAGAAACGGTCTCTTGGTACGATATAATAGATGATTTTTTACCCCAACTCGAGAAACTGACAAGCAAAAAACATAAACTACCCACTGAAGCTCAATGGGAGTATGCTGTCAAAGGGGCACAAAAAAGTAAGAGCTACAAATTTGCTGGGAGTGATGACATAAACGAAGTAGCTTGGTATAAGGAAAACTCAAATGGTAAAACTCATCCCGTAGGACAAAAGAAACCCAATGAATTAGGCTTATACGATATGAGTGGAAATGTATGGGAGTGGTGCGAAGATGACTGGCATAAAAGCTATGATGAAATTCCTATTGATGGGAGTCCTTGGATAGAAAAGCCTAGGGTTAGCAGTCGTGTGTTGCGCGGTGGTTCTTGGGGTCGTCGTGTCGGTTATTGCAGCACTGTATATCGTAACTACGCTATGCCCGCAAATCGGTACAGCGGTATTGGGTTTCGTTTAGTTTCTTTACAAACCATTGATAATTTCGCTCATTCTTTAAACCAAGAAAATGGAAATAAATTTTTTATGGCATAGCTGTACTGTGAAGCTCCAGCTTCGCATCTTTAACCATCTTGGAGGTCTAAAGACCGTCCACGAGGTTCTTAACTGCGTAGCCAAACCTCCACGACGGCTAAAAGCCTCGTGGACGGTTAGCTAAAAAATCCTGAAAATCTTGTCAATCCTGTACAAGAATATTAGACAGAATTGCAGGATTAACAAGATAAAAAGCCTATAACTTTTTATGAATAAAGCCATATAAAGAGAAACATCGTACAAGCAGTTCGTAAAGGAAAAATAGAATGGAGATAATTTTCAAAAATAATTAGCAAATAACCATGGATATTTCATTTAGGCACAATCAGAGTTATGTGGAGCGATTATCAAGCGCAAGTAGCTAAAAATATTTAGTGCTGTCTAAAAATTAAAAATCAGTATTTTTATCAAGTTTGCACTCAACTGAATAAAAATACTGATAAACAATCTGCTAAAAAGCCTGATAATTAGCCATTGCCTAGTAATCTACCTCTTCATTGAGCTGCAAGGGCATAATCAGCATCAAGACATCTTCCTGCTCGGCTTTCTCGGTGGGCGTAACAATCACCGCACGGCTTGGGTGAGAAAAAGCAAAGCGCAAGTCTTTTGCATTGAGATTACTCAGCAATTCAATCAAAAGTTTAACGTTAAAAGCTACGTCCATATCTTCGTTCTCAAACAAACAAGGGAGCGTTTCGTGGGCTTCGTTAGAGAAGTCGCGGTCTTCGGCAGTAATCTTGAGTTGGTTGGCACGCAAGCTAAAACGCACTTGCAGGACAGAGCGGTTTACATAGATAGCCAATCGTTTTAGAGAGCTAAGTAATTCATTACGCCCAATTTCAAGGATTTTATCATTGTCTAATGGAATGGCTTTTTCATAATCGGGATAGGCTTCATCTATCAATCGACAAGAGAGGCGCGTATCACCATAAGTGAAGAATGCTTGTTTGTCGTTGAATTGTGCTTGTATTTCGCCATCATTGGGCAGGCTTGATTTCAAGAGTGTGAGAGCTTTTCTAGGAATAATGAGTGATTGCTCTTGCTCGGCACTTACTTCGTTGCGCTGGTACTTTACAAGGCGGTTTCCTTCTGTTGATACAAAAGTAATACCGCTATTATCTATTTTGGTGTACATACCCATCATGGCTGGGCGCAGGTCGTCATTGCCTACGGCAAAGAGCGTAGTAGCAATCCCTTCTGAGAGTATTTCGGCAGCCATATTAATCATGGTATCGCCATCTGGCTCGGGCGCACGCGGAAAGTCTAAGGCAGGTTCGCCTGCAAGTTTGTAGCGTCCGTTGTGTGAAGTAATCTCAATCATTTGCTCTTCTACATCTACTTTGATAGAGAGCGGCTGGTCAGGCAAGCTCTTTAGGGTGTCGAGTAGCTGTCGGGCAGGAACAGCAAGGCTGCCCTCTTCACTAGCATCTATCTCGAGATGCGTAGTCATAGTGATTTGCATATCCGAAGCCTTGACAGTAAGCACACCTCCTTTGATGTCGAACAGGAAGTTTTCCAAAATAGGAATGTGCGGGTTGGTAGCAATTACGCCACTCAATACTGAGAGGTGTTTCTCGAGGGTAGTAGAAGAAATAATAAATTTCATAGGCTATTGTATCTATGTGAGCGATAAAAAATAATAATGTTTAAATACCTGAAAGCGAATATTTTGTGTTATTTTTTAGAAATTAAGCCCAAAGTTAATTATTTTTCATCAATTTAGGTTTAGATTTTTAGCAATTTATTTTCAGTATTTTTTACTTGAAAAAAGTAAAATAATGCTCGCAACATGTTTTGGCAATACCCCAAGAATAAAATATTTCTATTTCAGTCATTCATTGTAGCTACCTTTTGCGCATTCAGCTATATAGCTTTTTTGGCGTACAGAGATTTTCTTGAGCAATGCTATCTAGGTTAAATAAACTGATAAATATCTCCAATCCCTTCGCGCACTACTTCAAAGCTTTCTTCTATGCAATCTACCACCGTAGAGGGTACATTGTTGCCATAGCCTCCATCAATGACTACATCTACTAGGTTTTTAAATTTTTCGTAAATAAGTTCAGGGTCAGTGGAGTATTCAATGATTTCGTCTTCATCTTTGATAGAAGTAGTGATGATAGGGTTTCCTAGCTGCTGCACAATGCTGCGTGGAATGTTGTTATCGGGCACTCTGATACCTACCGTTTTTTTATTGCTATTCAGAATTTTAGGCACTTTGTTGCTGGCAGGCAAAATAAATGTAAAGGGGCCAGGCAAAGCCTTTTTCATCACTTTAAAGACCTGCGTACTCACTTTGGCGTATTCAGAGATGTGGCTCAGGTCATAGCAAATAAAAGCAAGGTTAAGTTTTTTAGGATTAAGTTCTTTGAGTCTGCACAGTTTTTCTAGGGCTTTTTGGTTGTGGATATCACAACCCAATCCATAGATGGTATCAGTAGGATAAATCACCAATCCCCCTTCTTGAAGCACTTTTACTACTTGGTTGATTTTACTCATTTCGGGGTTTTCGGGATATATTTTTAAGAGTGTAGCTTGCATAATCTTTAATATTTTTGAGGGTTAAGAACTATTTTGGTTTTCTGACAATTTTTGTGGAAATCTGTAACAGCGGACTTCCAGTCCGCTGGCATTTATGTTCTAAACAGTATTTAGCTCATTTTATCGCACACAATCACAAAAATTGTCAAAGAATCACTATTTTTCAGACTTTTGCACTAATATTTTATTTTATTTTGAGAAAAGCAAGAAAAAGAGCCTAATTTATAGCTCAAATTCTTTTAATTCATTGCTGGGAGTGTATCTATTAGTAAAGTAAGACCTGTCAATATTCTTTTAAGCCATTATTTGTATTAATTTTTTGATAAAACAGCAGATTTTTTGGGCATGTCTTAGCTTTTTCAAGATTTATCTATAAATTTGGTAAAAAGTTAATATTTTTAACCTTAAAACGACATGCTTGCCAAAACCTTCGGAAGTGCAGTCTATGGAATAGATGCCTCTATTGTTACCATTGAAGCAAATGTAATGCAAGGAACTAAGTTTTTTATGGTAGGTTTGCCCGACAACGCTGTCAAAGAAAGCCAACAAAGGGTAGAATCTGCCATCAAGCACCTAGGCTATCGCTATCCACGTCAGAAAATAGTAGTTAATCTTGCCCCTGCCGACATACGCAAAGAAGGGGCTGCTTATGACCTACCCATAGCCTTGGGCATCTTGTCGGCTTCGGGGCAGCTCAATAACCCACGTCTTGAAGAGTATGTAATTATGGGCGAACTCTCCCTTGATGGTGCGCTACGCCCTATCAAAGGGGTGCTGCCCATAGCCATAGAAGCACGCAAGCGAGGTTTTAAAGGCTTTATCCTTCCCAAAGAAAACGCCTCAGAAGCGGCCATTGTCAATAATCTTGATGTCATTGGTGTAGAAACTTTTGAAGATGCCATTTTATTTATCTCGGGCGATTTAGACATCAAACCGCTTGAAAGCAATACTAGAGAGCTTTTTTTTGATACACTAGATAGCTACCCAGCCGATTTTGCTGATGTGCAAGGGCAAGAAAACATCAAACGTGCCCTAGAAATCGCTGCCGCAGGGGGGCATAATGTCATCATGATAGGCCCTCCAGGTGCGGGAAAAACTATGCTTGCCAAACGCCTGCCCTCTATCTTACCTCCACTTACCTTGCACGAAGCCTTAGAAACAACTAAAATACACTCCGTAGCAGGTAAATTGGGCGCAGATACTTCTTTGGTCAATTTACGCCCTTTTAGGTCACCACACCACACCATTAGTGATGTAGCCTTGGTAGGCGGCGGAGGGATTCCGCAGCCTGGCGAAATATCACTGGCACATAATGGGGTTCTTTTTTTAGATGAACTGCCTGAGTTCAAGAGAACCGTACTAGAAGTTATGCGGCAACCGCTCGAGGATAGACGTGTAACCATTGCAAGGGCAAAAATCTCTCTCGAATTTCCAGCTAATTTTATGCTCATTACCAGCATGAACCCCTGCCCTTGTGGCTACTATAACCACCCCGAAAAAGACTGTGTCTGTGGGGCGGGTGTAGTACAACGCTACCTCAACAAAATCAGCGGACCGCTTCTTGACAGAATAGACCTGCACGTAGAAGTTACGCCTGTATCTTTTGATGAAATGACAGGGCAAAGAAAAAGCGAAAGCAGTGCAGCAATTCGTGAAAGGGTCATTAAAGCACGTGAAATACAGATAGAACGTTTCAAAGAATACGCTGAAATTCACTCTAACGCCATGATGCCTCCGCAGATGGTCAAGAAAATCTGCATCATCAACAATGCAGGCAAGAATATGCTCAAAAGGGCTATGGAAAAACTCGGACTCTCGGCAAGGGCTTACGACCGTATTTTGAAAGTAGCACGTACCATTGCCGACCTAGCCGCCGCTGAAGAAATCTTGCCCGAGCACCTCGCCGAAGCCATACAATACCGTAGCCTAGACCGCGATAGCTGGGCAAACTAACTTAAGTATTTACATATTTATAAAAAATAAGCCATGAACTTAAAAAAAATAGCCGCCTACACTGTCTATGCCAACCCCGAAAAAAAATACTTCTGGGTACGGCTTCGTCTAGACGACCATAAACCCGAAGTAATAGACCTCAAGTGCGACTCCATGCTAGAAGTCTATACTACCGTAGATTTACTCCGCAATGAGAAAAATACTATGTTTGATATAGATGACCAAAACATTGTAATAGGCTGGGAACCTACAGGCGAGAACGCGCCTAAGTGCTAGGCTTATTTGAATATATAATAACCTAAATGCTGAGGGTAGTGTTTGGAAATAGCAGTTTCTTTTTCAAAGTCTTCTTTCTGATTGACAAAAAAGTCTAAATCATCTGAATACCTATGATGCAAATAAGCTCGGCTTAAGGCAGTGCCGCCTGTGAGATAAAAACCAGTATTGGCTTTTGTGATGACTTCCAATGCCTTATCTTGCAGTGGATAAAGTTGTTTTTCGTAATATTCTTGCCACATGAAAATATCTCTCTTGTAAGGGTTTACCTCTTAATTTATAAATTATTTCGTCTTTTAGAATGTTTTTTATCTTTTCTATGGGTACTATCTCCAAAAGCTGGTACCAAGAGTAGGTCTCGAGTAGCCGCTGATAGATGCGCTCTTGGGGCAGATACTCAATTTGTGCCTCTTCAAAAAGTACTGCATACAACTCTTCTTCGCTGTAGTTATAATCCCAAAATGCCATTTTAAGCCTTTTTTTGATTACTGATTTTTCTAGCATGGTTGTAGTTTTTTATTGCTATACATTTTTTATCTTTTCTATGGGTTTTCTTAGTCTATAGGGTCTAATCCTAATGCTTTGAGTTGTGCCAAAAGTTTTTCTGCTCTCTGTTTTTCCTGTTCGGCACGCTGTGATTCTTGTTCGGCACGCTGCGATTCTTGTTCGGCACGTTGTGATTCCTGCTCGGCACGCTGTGATTCATGTTCGGCACGTTGTGATTCTTGGGCTAATTTTTGTCTTTCCTGTGCCAATGCTTCTTGATTGAGTGTATCTTTTTCTGCCCCTGTATAGAGTAAATTGCCTTCTTTGCTACACCAACGCCCCCAAGGGGCTTTTTCTTTCTCAAATAAGCCTTCCCAAATCATAATACCCAGATTGACCTCTTCCATAAAGAAATGCTCCGTTTCTAGCCTTTCGTAATGCCCTTTGCTCAGGTAAAATACATTGAGCCGCTCTTCGTAAAGGCTAAAATAAGGGTCTATCAGCACATAATAGCTTACACCCATCTCGGCGTAAATACGCATTTTTTCTTCGTTTTCTTTGCCTATTTTATTAGAGATGACCTCTACCACCAGCTCAGGAGATTTGCCCACAAGCCACGTGAAGTAGCATTTGTCTTTTTTCTCGAGCCAGTCTTCAGGTTTCTTGACATCAAAGCTCAAAAACATATCAGGTACTACTGGGGCTTTGCCCACGGCATAGTAAATCCCTACATTGGAGGAAGCCCAAAAATCTCGCTCAGTCCATTGAGTAAGGTGCAAGGGATTAATTAATAGGCGTTGCTGTATTTCTGAAAAGATATTGTCCACTGGGTCGTCATTTTCGGTGATAAATTGCTCGTAATCAGGTTCTTCTATTTCATAATATACGGTATGGGCATATACACTTTTGTTACCTACTTTCGTAACCAAGGTATATTCTTCTTGCAGGCCTAGCTGCTCTATGAGTGATTCTTCCATGCTTCTGTGGGCTTGTGTTTGTACAAATTTACAAAGAAAATCTAGATTTTTAAATCAGCCACAGGTAGAGATTTTTACCCTTTCCATTTTCTGATGAGCTTCAGCGAAGCTTGTGGCAGGAAGCGTATTCTCCAGCGTAGTTTTTGGTAGAGGGCTTGGTCTTGGGGAGAGGATATTGGACAATTCTAATTTAAACTATCCTGAAAAATCAAGCCTAGCTCCTTTGCTATTTCAGGCTGACAAACCAAATAATTATAATAGCTACTTTTAGAAATATGCTTTACCTGTTTTGGTAAGCCTATCTCATCTATGTCAAAAAATAAATAGTCCAGATTTTCTAAAAGTTGATTGACATCTTTGGCTACCTCATTATTTAGGATTTCAATCAATAAGGTAGGCTTAAACTTAGCTAAGTAATCACCCATTCCCTCTAATACTTCTGCTTCATGGGTTTCTACATCTATCTTGATAAGGTCTATTTTTTCTAGTTTTTCCCTCTTTATCAGGGTAGATAGCTTAAGTGTATTAATTGAAACCTTATGCGTTTTGGTGTTAAGAGATAGCATATTCTTATTGACTGTTACAGATAGAATATGCTCACTATCAGTATCATAAATATATGCCTCTCCATCTTTATTAGAAATGGCAACTTCATAAGGCTTCGAAGAAAAATTATTCAGTGCTATATTGTTTACTAATTTATCAAAAACTCGTTTGACAGGTTCAAAAGCATATATTTTCGCATTGGGTCTTAGTGTTTCTGATACTAAAGAATAGATACCAGTATTAGCACCTATATCTAGAATTACATCTGATTTTTTAGACAACCGAATCCATAAGTCCATAGAGACTTTTTCCCAACCTCCTTTTAATCCTTTCCAAAAAATATCATTTTCTATCTCATAGCCATAGTGCTGTATTTTAAAAGAATGATGTTTATCTACTTTTACTTTAATAATACCTTTAAAATGCAGATGCTGGTATAGCTTATGTGGGATTGGTAGTATCCTAATGATTTGAAATAACTGCTGTTTGAAAGGCAGTACTTTATAGATTTTCTTTAAAATTTTCTTCACTTACGTTTCGCTAGTTTCGAAACCCACAAAAAACAATTTAAGGGAATAAGCCT
>CAYZQI010000070.1:20087-23382 GCA_964480455.1 uncultured Cytophagaceae bacterium | reverse complement strand
GCCCAGCCTATCCATTGCGATTCAAAAATACGTACCAAGATGATTTCTACTACCGAGCCAAAATAATAGAAAGTAATCATATTGAAAAGTAGGTGCATGAAATCACCATGAATAAAGCCCGAAGTGATAAATCTGTAGTATTCGTTACGGTTTTTGACCATTTGGGGGTTAAAAAGCCATTGCGCCTTCACCTGTGGGTTTTGCTCTGCATAGAGCGTAGCCAGTACAGTTATCACAATCAGCACCCCTGTCAAGGTAATACGCTCAGTGGTGAGCGCAAGCCCAAAGAGGGCAGGAATTAGGTTAAAGTCCATTTTATTTTTCTCTATGAATGATTTGTTCTGTAAAATTTCTTAAAAATGCCTTTTGGTTTTCAGATACATCAATTGCTTCAAGGTCTTTGAAGCCTTGAGCAAAGTATTGATTCATTTTGGCTTGGCATAGTGCAGGGATTTCTAATTGATTGTAAATACTTGTAACTGCCTTTACTTTTTCTGCCTTATCAAAAGTAGTTTGAGCAAGCCAGTAATCTAAGTTTTCTTTACTTGTACCTTCTGCTCTACTGAGTGCTTCTATGAGCAGAAAAGTTTTTTTATTCGCAATGATGTCGCCTCCTACTTGTTTGCCAAACTTTTCACTATCGCCATAGACATCTAGGTAGTCGTCTTTGAGCTGAAAGCCAATGCCTATATTTTGCCCAAAGCTTCGGAGCATTGCTAAAGTATCCTTTTTTGCGCCTGCCAAGATGCCTCCCATCTCGAGGGCAAAGCCCAGCAAGACTGCTGTTTTTAGGCGAATCATCTCTATGTACTCTGCTTCGCTCACAGCAGCACAGCTTTCAAAATTCATATCAAGTTGCTGCCCTTCGCAAACTTCGGCGGCACATTGATTAAATGCCTTAATGAGTGCAGGAAGGTACTGCACCTCGGCTTCAAGCAATAAATCATAGGCCTTTACCAGCATTACATCACCCGAAAGAATGGCAATGTTATCATTCCATTTTTCGTGTACTGTAGGCTTGCCTCTGCGCAAAGGGGCTTTGTCCATGATGTCATCATGCATCAGCGTAAAATTATGGAAAACCTCCACCGCAATAGCAGGCTTCAAGATGTGTTGCCAATCTTCTTTGAAAAGCGTATAGCCCAAGACGGCCAACAGCGGGCGCATACGCTTACCGCTTAATTGCATCAAATAGCTTATAGGGTCATACAGTTCTTTTGGGTTTTCTCCAAAATCATAATTACTTATCGCTTGTTCTATGTGAGTTTTTACGATTTCTAGGTTCATATAATGAAATTTCTACTTGCAAGATAAAAACAGACAATCAACCTTTGTTGTTATGTGTTTCAAAAGTACACCTTTTTATAATTATGCACAAAATTTTATGCAAATGTAGCTGTAAGTAGCACATGGCTAACCTTTTTATTCTCAATTTTGCAAGGAATTAAAGTGCATGGGCAGGCCAAAGTTTACCTTCAGTGAGCAAACAATGAATAATACATAGTTCTCCACGGGAGGATTTGCAAAAAAATATGCAAGACTATAATAGACCTTCCACTTTTTAAAAAAAGTGGAAGGTCTTTATTTCACAGGCTTTTTGTAAGTACTTTGCAAAAATTGATGTGGGTAACTATACATCAATCAAATTCCCTGATAAAAATTGGGTAGCTTATTTAATTGTAAGTACTTGAAATTAATTATTTGATAGAAACCTGACAGGTTTAATATGCTGAGTATCAGATTTTTGTAAAAAAAACCTGTCAGGTTTTAATATAAACTAATCTTGGGCATGGACTTAAAATACTGATAATCAATCAACTGACCTAGCTAACCATTGACAATTAATGATTCACAATTACTTATTATTTCTAAAAAAAAACAATGCAATTTCATTCAAAATTACCCTCTGTAGGTACTACTATTTTCTCAAAAATGACCCAACTTGCCCAAACCCATGGGGCTGTCAATCTTTCACAGGGTTTTCCTGATTTTGAGTGCCACCCTGAATTGATTGCGGGCGTAGAGGCATACATGCGCAAAGGAGCAAATCAATACTGCCCTACGGCAGGGCTACCCGCACTTTGCGAGCAGATTGCCCTCAAAACAGCGCGCGACCACGCCCTCAAGATAGACCCCCTCCAAGAAATTACTATTCATTCTGGAGCAAGTGAGGCAATTTTTAATATCATCACGGCAGTCATCAAGCCTGAAGATGAGGTCATTATTTTTGAACCTGCTTACGACCTCTACCGCCCCGTAATAATGCTTTTTGGTGGAAAAGTAGTGCCTATTTCGCTCAATCAAGATGATTTTTCGGTAGATTGGGCGCAGGTAGCTGCTGCCATTACGCCTCGCACACGCCTCATCATCATCAATACGCCCCATAACCCAAGCGGCACTACGCTCAAAGCCGAAGATATGAAGCAGCTCACGGCTTTGGTGCACGGTACTTCTATTCTTTTGATTGGTGATGAGGTCTATGAGCATATTATTTTTGACGGCAAAGCACATCAGAGCGTTTTGCGCTACCCAGAATTGCGTGCGCGTAGTTTTGCAGTTTTTTCTTTTGGAAAAACTTTTCACGTTACGGGCTGGCGCATAGGCTATTGCATAGCCCCTCCAGCCCTCACCCAAGAGCTAAGAAAAGTACATCAATACAATACTTTTTCTACTTTTACTCCTGCACAATATGCCTTGGCTGATTTTTTAAAAGATGCCGAGCATTACGAAAGTCTGCCTTCTTTTTATCAAGAAAGGCGTGATAAGTTTAGAGAGTGGCTCAGTGCAACACCTTTTGAGCTATTGCCTTGCGAAGGCACTTATTTCCAGACAGTATCTTACAAGCACCTCTCCCAAGAAGCAGATACAGCTTATGCAGAGCGGCTTACCCGTGAGGTAGGAGTGGCTACCATTCCGCTTTCGCCTTTTTATAGCCAACAAGAAGACCACAAAACCCTTAGGTTTTGCTTTGCCAAAAAATACGAAACCATGGAAATTGCCATAGAAAGGCTATTGAAAAATGCCGATGCTTTGAAGGGTTGAAAAGTATTGGGATAAAAAAAGCGGCAGGCTGAAGCCCGCCGCTACTATGATTTACTTAGTCATTTCTATTGCCATTTTTACCGCTTCGGCAGCATTCACAATTCCACCACTTACCGAAAGTTTTTGGAACTCTATTTTGCCTTCGCCTTCTGGCTGATTTACTTTTTGAGTATATTTTTTAGAAGATTTCATCAAAATCTCTTTAATCTGCACTGCAGTCAGTGTAGGAAAATAAGATTTGATAAGGGCAGCT
>CAYZQI010000070.1:0-20077 GCA_964480455.1 uncultured Cytophagaceae bacterium | reverse complement strand
GCTACACCTGCCACTACGGGTGCTGCCATACTTGTACCTTGCTGATTGGCATACTTGCTATCGGGCATAGTAGAGTAAATGACAGTACCAGGCGCAAAAATATCTACATTTTTTTGTCCGTAGTTAGAAAAACTTGCTACAAAATTATCATCATCTCCCCAAGAAGAAGCCCCGACTTCAATCCAATTGCCTGCACGCTTGCCGTTTAGGTAATTGGCAGTAGGGAAATTGGACGTTTGGTCTATGTCTTCACCATCATTGCCTGCGGCGTGTACGAGTAGTACATTTTTGCTCTCGGCATACTTTACGGCTTCGTCCACTGCACTTTTTTCAGGGGAGTAGGCTTTTCCAAAACTCATATTGATAATTTGTGCGCCATTGTCCACAGCATACCTGATGGCATTGGCTACATCTTTGTCGCGCTCGTCGCCATCAGGCACAGCACGAACCACCAAGATTTGCACATTGTCTGCAATGCCCTGTATGCCTAAATCATTGCTACGGTTAGCCGCTATGATGCCAGCTACGTGTGTGCCGTGGCTTGCATCAGGCCCTCTTACTTCGCCGTTGCCATAGTTACGTTCGTTTAGGTTGCTGTAGTTATCACCTACTTTGCTGCGTGGGTCAAATTTGGGGTTTAGTCCAAACTCTAGCTGGTTATTGTAGTATTTGTATCCTTCCTCTATTTGCGAGAAAAGATCTTCTAAGCTCATACCATTTCCTTGTGTGATTTGGAGTAATAATCCTTTGGACATAGTTACGCGTTCATCATCAGTTTCTATTCCCTCAAGGTCTTTTGAGGTATATTTTTCTTTTTTAAGAAATTCTTTGATGTTGTCGTCAGCTTGTTTTACCATATTTGCAATGGGCTTAAACTGTTCTAGGCCTTTTTCGGCTTCTTTTCTTTTGGCTTCAAAATCAGTTTTGATTTTTTGGTACTCTTCATACTGTGTTTTTTCTTTTTTCTTGATTTTGGTTTTCCCTTCAAACTGCTTGCTGTATTTTGCATAGAGACGCGTTAGTTCATAAGTATCTTGCGCTACATCAGTACCATCTGCACCGCCTATAAAGTCCCAGCCATTGATGTCGTCAATATAGCCATTGTTGTCATCATCTTTGCCGTTGCCAGCTATTTCTTTGGTATTTACCCAAATAATGTCTTTGAGGTCTTCGTGTTCAGTATCTATGCCTGAGTCAATTACTGCCACAATCACTTTTGTAGATTTACGACCCTCGAGCAGTCTATAGGCATCTTGGGTGCTTACACCACGATAATTATCGCTTTTTTCGTCAAGATGAAACCAATTTTGGGGAGGGCTACTTTGTGCAAATACAAGGGAGGAAAAGCACAGAAAAAAAATAAATGTTAAAATAAACTTAAAATTCATAGTTCTAAACATAAAAAATAAAATCAATAAAATAATTAAATTGCTTATAAAACACTTAATAGGTAGCTTTATTTTAAAATTCGTTACAAATCTCAATCACCCAACCTATAATGCTTCAAAAATAAATAAATAAAATGATAGTTCATTAGTGAATGGTTTTATGGTTGAATGATTTTCTATAGCTGAATTGCTGAATGGTTTTAGTATAAACCATACAACAATCTAGCCATACAACAATCTTGCTTTATGCCCTCAGCACTTCTAGGGGCGGTTTATTGACTACGCCTCGGCTATTGAGCAAACCAATGAGGACAGTGATACCCGTGATAAAAGCAAAAACAGCTAACAAAGGCATCAAGTCAGGGTTGAAATCTAGTTCAAACAAGTACACAGTCAATGCCCAACTTGCCAACACAGACAAGCCAATCCCTGTGAGAGAAGCCAAACTACCCAAGAAAAAATACTCTAAGGCATTAATCCAAAAAATCTGGTTTCTACTTGCGCCGAGTGTGCGCAGCAAAACGCTCTCTTGAGTGCGCTGGTATTTACTAATTCTGACAGAAGCCAACAAAACCAAAATACCCGTCATAATGCTAAACAATGCCATAAACTGTATCACAAAAGATACTTTATCAAGCACTTCTTGCACTGATTCTATCACCAAAGCAATATCCACAGCCGATACATTGGGGTATCTTTGCACAAGCGTTTTTTGAACTTCTGCCGATTGCGCTTTGTCTTTTGCACGTGTGATAAGCACAAAAAACTGGGGGGCTTCTTCTAGTACACCCGAGGGAAATACAAAAGTAAAACTGGTTCTGAATTGAGTAAAATCTAGCTTTCTGATGCTGCCTATGTAGGTCTTGATGGGCATTCCTTGCACATTAAACACAATCATATCACCTATTTTTGCTTCCATACGACTGGCATGTGTATCTGAAATGGAAACCCATATAGTGTCTTTGGGGCTTGTTACTGCCTTACCTAGCTTTCCTTCTACTAGTTTTTCATTAATATCGAGTGTATCTCTATAACTTATTCTGTACTCACGGTTGAGTACATCTCTTGGCAGCGTATTGGTGCTGTCATCTAGCCATGCTTGGCGGCTTTTGCCCTTGTAGCTTGCCAAGCGCATCGCTACTATGGGCAGTTCTTGTTGAATGGGCAAACCCATTTCTTTGACAACTGTACGCACCGACTCACGCTGTTCAGTCTGAATGTCAAAAAGTATAAGATTAGGTTGATTATTGTTATCTGAAATGGCAACTTGTGTCAGTAAAGTAGTCTGAATCAAATACAGCGTGCTTATTAGCCCTGTGCCTAAGCCAATGGTGAGAATGAGGGTAGCTGTTTGGTTGTTGGGGCGGTAGAGATTGGCAATACTTTGCCGCCAGAGGTAGTTCCAACTTACAGGAAAAAATCTTCTGACTGCCCACATCAGCAAGCGAGATACCCCTGAAAGCACTGCCAACGAAAACAAAATAAAAACAGTAAAGTAACCTGCCTCTCGCCAAGATTTGATTTGTGCATAAGCAAATAGATAAATAAACCCTAGTATTAGGCTATAAGCAAAAACTTGATAAACATCTAATCGAAATTTTTTCTCTTCAAATGATGCCCTTAGCGTAAACAAAGGCGAGATACTTCTCACCCTCAGCAAAGGCAACAAGGCAAACAAAACTGAAACTACTACTCCCAAAGCAACGCCTTGCCCTATTGCTTGCCAAGAAATTGAATAATTTACTTCTACAGGCAAAAAATCAGCCAATACAAAAGGTAGAAATGCTTGGATACTGCTCCCCAGTAATGCCCCAATCAGTGAGCCAGCCAAGCCAATAGCAGCAATTTGTATCAAGAAAATACGAAAGGCGTGTCTGCCCTCTGCGCCTAAGCAGCGCAGCACTGCCACTGTACCCATCTTCTCTTTTAGATAAACATTAACTGCGCTCGCCACTCCCACACAGCCCAAAAGCAAAGCAATAAATGCCACTAAGTTCAAAAAGCGAGTAAGTGCATCAAAAGCATTGCCTAAGTTGCGCTTGCTGTCTTCCACAGTTCGGAGGCTATACTCTGCCTTTCGGAGACGTTGGCTTAGGTTTTCATCGAGCCGTTCGGGGTCAATTCCTTCATCAAGGCGATAATAATACCGGTATTGCAGCCTACTACCTGCTTTTACCAACCCTGTTTGGGCGAGGTACTGCATTGGGATATACACTTTGGGTGCAACCGTAGAGACGATATTGTTTTGCCCTGGTGCTTGCAAAAGTTCTCCTTCAATATTAAAACTTACTTTCCCTACACGCATTACTTCGCCTGCTTTTGCATCAAATTGCAGAAGAAGTGTCTGGTCTATGATGGCAGCTTGCTTGCTACGAAAGTTTTTACCCGCTATGAGTGGCAAAGTTTCTAAATCACCATAAAAAGGGAAGCCGCCTGAGAGTGCCCTGATGTTAGCAAGGCGTGTTGATTTTGACTTGGGGTGATAAACCATAGAAGCAAAACTAATCTCTTCTGCCTTGGCTTTGCTAATACCAGCAATAGAATCTAAGAGATGCTGAATAGTAGAATCAGGCTTTTGTCTGCCTTCTATGAGTACATCAGCACCGAGCAGTTCTTTTGCTTGCCCTTCAATATCGCCTTTGAGGTTGTCGCCAAAAGATTGAATGGCAACAAGGGCGGCAATGCCCAAGATGATAGAAGAAGTAAATAAAAAAAGTCTGTTCCAGTTTTTTCGGCTATCGCGCCAAGCCATTTTAAAAAGCCAAGACAAAGGAGCTTTGGAAGTTCGCATAATTAAGCAAGCAGTTATTTTTATTACTCAAATCACCTAAACAAACAAGCGATAGAGAATTGTTAGAAAATAAACTTCGCAAAAGTAACTATTTTAAATGGGTTTTCTAAGATAGTTTTATCTCTCAGGTGATTTAATGATGGCTTAGGCTAGTACAAAAGATTTTCTGATAATTTTTGTGGAGTTATATTAAAAAGTAGGATTGTCTGACAATTTGTGTTAAAATCTTCAGTGTCCGACTTTCATTCTGCTAGCATTTATGTTCTAAACAATATTCAGCCAATTTTATAAAACTTTGCCACAAAAATTGTTAGCGTACCAAAATTCTACTATGTAAGTTTTGATTTTTTTATTTTCAATTTTCTTAAAATGCCTCTAAATAATGAAAAAATAAAGTTTTTGAAGTAATACTATTGCCTTCAAACAATGCCTTCAACCACCTGCCTTACATCAGACTACTACCTACGATAACGTATTTGCGTATGCTTCGTAAATGAGGAAGAAAAAAATAGTACACTCATAGACACCAAATTGTATGTTACATCTAAAATCAAACCTTCCAAAAAGGCTTTTTGTTGGATTTATGTCAATTCTTGCCACAGTTTCTTTGGTGTATGGGCAGAATACTCCATCACGTGTTTATCAAACTGCCAATCCTTTCATTACTTTGCAAGCACAAAAAGAAGTGCTGCCTCTCAAAAATTTATCTTCAAAAAGCCAGACCGATACTCAAAACAGCAGTAGAAAGGGTGGTTTTTTACACGAATTAAATAAATCGCTTTATGTACAGTCGGAGGCAGATGTGCTGTTTGGTTCGGGTGAGGTCGCTTTATCGAGCAAAACAAGAGAGCATTTAGATTTGATTGTCAAAATGTTTAAGAGAGACATCAACCAACACAGAATAAATTTTCCTGCTGAGCAGATTGTGCTTTTAGTAGATATCAAAGGCTACACCGACACCAAAGGCTTTTACTATGGGCAGTGCATTGCTGAACGCCAGACCCAAAATAAGCTACTTTCGCAAAGACGTGCTTCACAAGTAGAAGCATATCTGAAAAAAGAGCTGGAAAATACAGCGGATGTGATTGAATTTCAAGCAGTAGGGCTAGGCGAGATACTGCCTGAAAGCACAAAAAATCTTCAAGCTAATCCTAGCCTACGGCGAAGCTGTAAGATTTATGCACTGTTGTATGCAGAGTGTTATAGCCACTCATTGGTGCATTAAGAAACTTCAAAATCTGTAAATAGGTGTATTGAATAGGGCGTAAGTATCCTTTAAACAAAGGTGCTTGCGTTTTTTTCTTTCAAAATTTGCCTTACCTTGATTTGTGCCAACTCAAATCACTTTTATAAATATTGGTAGCACGCTGTAAAAGACGCACATCTTGTGCTGTCTTGGCACTTTGTATGATTTGTACAATTACTTTGCGCTCGTCTATTTGTTCAAGTGCTGTCTGGCTGTAAAGGCGTTCTTGAATGGCTACTTTCTCAATGGCCTCTTGAAAAATCTTGCGTGTAGTAGCGGTCCAGCGGTTCACGGTAAGGTCTATCAGTAGTGTAGTGCCCATGGCAGAGTTGATAAACTGCGTTATCGGAACATCTACCAGCCTCAAAGCTCCTGCCACCACATCGATTCTTATGTTGAGTGCAGGGCGCACATAGTCGCGAAGGGCAGCATCTATTTGCATAGTAACCACAGGTAGGTAATGCCCTGCCCTTATAAAAACACCGTGCAGCACTTTGTCGGTCCTTAGCGCACGCTCTGCCTCTAAGCCGCGCACCAAGTGCTTACCGCCTCGGTCGTAGGGGTTGGCAACTACCAGCTCGGGGCGTTGCCCAGAGGCAATGCCTTCGGGGATATTTACATCAATACCAAACGCTTGAAAGTAGGCTTGAAATACTTGTGGGGCTTTTTGCTTTAAGCCTGCCAGCATAGGTACAAGCCCTCCGCCGTTGCCTGCAAACTGTATAAACCCATAGGAAAAAATGGCCTTATCATAACTGTTGATGGCATCAAAATTACCTTCGTGTTTAGAAACATAGCGCAAAGCCTCTGCCAGCATCTGGTCTGCACCAAGCCGCTCGAATACCACTAAGGGGATTTCTGGGTTGGAAGTGCCTACATAAGAAACGCCGTGATAATATTCTGTAAAACTGCTTCGAGTAAAATTGTGAAAACGCACGGTCGTTTCCTGCCCTGTATTGGGGTGCGGAAAAGAGAGTGTGTATTCTGTATATTCACGTAGCATTTTGTCGGTAATATCGCCAGGTACTACCACCCCCTGTGTGAAACTGCTGGTCTTCATCATGGCTACCCGGCTTGAGTGGTCAATCCAAAAACGCACCTTGAACTGCTCTTGAAATCGCTCAATCGCTTGAATGGTCATCGGGATATAGTTGGCGGTGAGGGCGGCGTTGCCTATCACTTTTTGAATATCCTCAGGTGATTCGCGGTGATTGCGTGTGAGCATGTTGAGCTGTACGAGGCGTGTTTGCACTTTTTGTAAGTCGTCGGGGCGATTGACCCGGTTACGCCCTACTGCCCCTCGCAACCCTCCTGCAAAAATATCTTCTCCATTGAGTTGTTGGATTTTGATAATTTTTCGAGCCTCGAGTATATTTTTCATTTGGTTAGGCAATAAATGTGTCTGCACATTAGCAGAAGAAGCCGAAGACAGTTGAGTGCTCGGGTTGGGTAGTGTAGTATTTGCAGCCTTTATGACTAGCTTCTGCCCTATCGCCAAGAAGTTGTTGCTGAGTTGGTTTTGTTGGCGCAATGTGGCAACATCAGTACCATATTTTTGGGCAATAGAATACAAAGACTCGCCTAGCTGCACAGTATGAAATAATCCATTGCGGGTATTTGGTATAGTGCTAGTACTTTGTGGCTCGCGAGATGGTATCAATAATTGCTGCCCAATGTGTAGTATATCGTTCTCGTCTAGCTGATTGACATTTTGTATTTTATCTATGGTGGTATGGTATGTCCTTGCGATACTGTGTAGAGAATCACCGAGTTTTACTACATAAATCGTCATATCATGGGCAGTGTTTGGCTTAGGCTGTAAAGTGTTTAGTTGAGGTTTTAGCCTTAGCACTTGCCCTACTTGCAGATTGTAGGTCGTTAGTTCATTTATATCCATCAATCTTCGCACATTGATACCTGCTTTTTGGGCAATTGAAAAAAGAGAATCTCCTCTTACAACCGTGTGAAATGCGCCTGAGTCAGTGCTTGGGTTTATTGTTGGGCTAGGTTTTTCTACCTCCATTTCTTCTACTTTGAGTACTTGCCCTACTTTCAGGTTGTTGGAGAGTAGGCCGTTGAGTCGTACTAAGTCAGATACTGTGATGTTGTATTTTTCGGCAATGTAGTGCAAAGACTCTCCAGGCGATACGGTATGGTAATAGGCCTTGAGTGTTTCAGAAGGTTGTTTATCAGTTTGCGCAATGAAAAGTTCTTGCCCTATCCTGAGGTTAGAAGATGCCAAGGGGTTGAGTTGCTTAAGCTCAGTAACAGATAGCCCATACTGCCTTGCGATGGCATACAGAGATTCGCCTGCCCGCACTATATGCTTGTTTTTTTGTGTAGCCGAAGAAGTATCTGCCTTGAGCATCAAAACTTGCCCTACATAAATGGCATCATCTTTAATTTTATTTAAACCACGAATTTGTTCAATAGGGACGTTGTATTTTCTAGAGATAGAAAACAGTGAATCTCCTGATTTTACGGTATGCCTCATGCCCTGATGCTTTTGAAATAATGACTAAACTGCTAAATTATTTTAAATCAAAGATTTATCTCATACAAAATTGCTAAAATTATTAAAAAAAACAGCAAACTAAGACCATACAGTTTCAAAATACAGCAAAAAAAGCTCATGAAAAGGCTGTAATACACCAATCTTTGGAAGCAAACTTAACTTTGCCTACTTAGCTTCAATAAACTAAGCTGAATAGCACGTTGTTACCCTCACAAAAATCATTAACCCACTAAATTTTATTTTTGTGATTAAGAGAAAGTAAGCTATCTTGGTAAAAAGAAAAAAAACTGATGATGATGCTAAGTAATTATTACATCATTGAATGTCAAATGCTTAATGAATTAAGCGACTGATTGACATCGATTTACCAACAAAAGCACTAGCAAATCATAAAATTAAATAATAAAATATGGTACAGAAACATTTTTTTTGGATTGCACTATTTTTTTATGTGTTAGCTGTGGCGAGTGCCTGTTCCACACAACAGTCTAATTCAACACAAAATCAAACCAACAATATCCCCACAACAGAAGAAGCTCCCCCAGCTACAAAATTAGTACTGAGTGAAGCTGCCTCAGAGGGCAAAACACTTTTTAAGATTAATTGTGCACAGTGCCATCTGATGAGCAATGAAGACCTTATTGGGCCTGGCATGAAAGGCGTTACAGAAAAATACGATAAAGAATGGCTCATTGCTTTTATCAAAAACTCGCAAGCGATGATAGCTGCTGGCGATGAAAAGGCAGTCGCTATTTATGAAAAGTACTACAAAACCGTCATGCCTAGTTTCAATTTTAGTGAAACTGAAACCAATCAGCTCTTTGCCTATCTAAAAGAAGGTGGAGAATAAAAAAATGATTGTCTGACAATTTCTGTGAAAATCTGCAGCAGCGACTTTCAGTCCGTGTGTTTATACTCTGAACAGTATTCTGCATATTTTTGAAACGTTACAAAAAAATTGTCAGACAACCAAAAAAATGCAGGCAACGATTTTACAAAAAAACACGTGCAGAGAAAAGCTAATAATTATTTGTGAAAGAAACTTCAGAAACATACATCACAAACCTTGTAAAAGGTTGCCTCAAAGAAGACAGAGCAAGCCAAAAAGAATTGTATCAACATTTCTTCGGTTTTGCTATGAGCTTGTGCCTAAGATATACTACACACCTCGAAGATGCACAAGAAATCTTAAATGATGGATTTATGAAGGTATTTACAAAGATACATACTTACAATGCAGAACGCCCTTTTATCTTTTGGCTAAGGCGAATTATGATAAATACTGCCATAGATTATTACAGAAGGCAGCCGCCCGATGCCTACTCCATAGATATAGATGAAGTAAGAACTGTCTCTGCCAAACAAGCCGATGCCATTGATGAAATCAATGAAAAAGAATTACTCAAATTGGTACAAGAGTTACCCCCCTCTTACCGAATGGTGTTTAACCTCTATGTGATGGAAGGTTTTAAACACGAAGAAATTGCACAACTGTTAGGCATACACGTAGGCACTTCAAAATCAAACTTAGCAAAAGCAAGAAAATATTTACAAAAGAAATTGGTTAATTTAGAGAAAATAAGGCAATGAGTGAAATGAACGATGAATTATTTGATAATTTAATGAGAAACAAGCTCAATGGCTTGCAACCAGAATTTGACGAACTGGTCTGGAACGACCTCGAAAAAAGACTTGACAAGCACCATACCCAAGTCTATAAGCAGGTTTTTTTTAGAAGATTACGTAACATAGCGGCTATGCTAATAGGTGCTGGGCTGCTGTGTGGTGTTGCTTTCATGCTTGCGCCTTCTTCTGATACTTTGCTGGGCACAACTGCCGAACCTACCGAGCAGCAGCAACAAATTAAGAAAGGCACAAAAAATGAAAAAAATGCTTTGCAAAACCAAGAGAATAAGGTACATGGCAGGAAATCTGAGCAACTCAAGGCTACCCAAGACAAACTGCCAACTCATAAGCAAGCTACTATAAACGAAAGTGGAAATACACAAAAAAATAATTTTGATGCACGAAATTTGACCACAGAGCACAACTTTGACACAAAAGAAAATAATACTGCTATTTTGCAAAAAAAATATGACCAACCGAAAAGTGTAAATGAAGAAAAATCACTTATTTTTACTACAAAAAATACCTTACTTACTAAGCAAAACAAGCATAATTTGCCCATTCAGTTGAGTAAATTGGCAAGCAATACTACCCCGAAGCAACCTCCTATAGGGCAGAGCAATGCACGGCTGCCTTTGCTTGCACTCAAAACAACAGAGGAGGCACGCATAGATACTTACTTTAAGAAAAATACTGGACTTAGAATAGGCGTAGGAGCAAGTGCAGAGGTATCAAAAGCGGCTGTCTCGGGCAGGGTGAATGGTGCTTGGAATGGTGTAGCAAGTGTTTTATTGGAAAAAAATATCCATCAAAACTGGCGTATAGGGGCAGGGCTAAATTATTTACAAATTTTTCAAAACAACAATATAAATACAACTCCCAACGTAGCCACTCAATTTGTGGAAGTATCAGAGCAGACACGCATCAACCAACTTATCATCGAGAAAGAGCGTGGTACATTTACGCAAAGAATAGAAGTACCATTAGAAATAAAGTTGATAATAGGCAATCACCATAGATGGCGTGCCTTCATAGCCTCAGGGGTAGTATTTGGCTTAAACCTAAGAGAAAAAGACATTTATGAGTCGGAAAGCGTATTCATTGATTCGGACACAGGTGAGCGCATAGGTAGCAGCAATGCATTTAGAAAAACAGACAGCCGATTTAGTGGAAATTTAGACTGGCAAATCAATACAGGGATAGAGTACTCCCTCAATTCAAATTTTCATATTCAATTGATGCCTTATTATAAATATGCTTTCAGTAATACTCAACCCGAGCAGATAGGAAACCAAACCTTCGGGATACGCTCCGTACTCTTTTACAGTTTTTAAAGTATAGATTCACTTGTTTTTTTTGAAGAATTAAGCATAATTTTGGTAAAAAATGAATAGCTTGCATTATTATGATACCAACAAAGCAACTATTATCACATTAAATCCTAAGTAAAATTATGCTTTTCAAAAAAGTACTCGAGGCACAGCGCGAAATTTTAACGCATTGGTACCAAGCGCAAAAAATGATGTTAGATACACTCATCAATCAAATTGATGAACAAGCACACAGCACAGCACAACAAGAAACTCAAATACCCATAGATGAGCCAAAAGTAATCACTACTCATGAAGAACCTGAGTTCAGTTTGTTTGATTATTACTCTCTCACCAAACGAGATGATGTGCTTATCTCTTACAAAGGCCCAGTTTCTGACACTATCTTGGCAGAAATCAGCAGGGATATTCGCGACAAGTTCTCTGAAAACCCCAAAGCAAGCAAAAAACTTTTTTCCATTTTTGTAGAGTTGGCACAAAATATTCTTTACTACTCTTCCGAAAAAGTTCAATTTAGCAATCGTAATGACAGCATTGGCACTATCCTCATCACCAAAACAAGTAAGCATCTTACCTTCTCGTGTGGCAACTTGGTAGAAAACAAATACATCAACGACTTGGTAGAAGGTTGCGAAAAAATCAATTCATTGGATAGGGAAGAACTACGCGAATATAAGCGAGAAACACGCAGCGCACCACAGAAAGAACGCAGCAAGGGTGCAGGCATTGGCTTGATTCAAGTAGCCCTCACCTCGGGCAATCCGCTCGGTGTCGAGGCGCGGCAAGTAGATGAGAAATACTCCTTCTTCTCTTTGTCTGTCAAAATCAATCCATAATCAAACATAAAGCACTGATAAGCAGTTGCTTACAAGCGAAATCAACAATCATTGTTCAAAGTGATAAAACCATACTTATTTATGAATTTTAAGTTAAATTTAGCTAACAAATATGTCCTCATAGGTAGCCTGCTTGCATTGCTTTTGTGCGCAGATATAGTAATCAACGACGGTCATCTTTTTAGTACTCAAAAAGACCCATCTGCTCAAACCAGCTTAATTGAAAATACAAAAGAATCTATACTGGGCAGTGGCGGCAGAAGCAGCACGCCTCCTTCGGTTGGTTTACTTGATTTTAAATCGCAGAGCCTACTCCCTTTACTACTGAAAGGATTTTCAAGTGCAAAAATTGGCTATGACTCTATTCCCCCCAACAGTGTATTACTGATTCGCTTTTATCAAAACATCAGTGAACGAGGGCAGGAAAATCCTTTTGAAGAGTTGATAGAAGTGCCTTTTTTTGAAGAAGTAAGCAGTATGGGGCTGATAGAGCTGCGCACTGCCCTGCAAAGTGCAAAAAAAGATGAGCGCATTCAGGCAGTTTTATTAGATTTGGGGTCTTTTTCAGCAGGTTTTGCTTCTTTAGAAGAGATAAGAACTCAACTTCTTGAATTTAAAAATAGCAAAAAAAGTATTTATGCTTACAGCGAGTCTATGAGCGAAGGGGCATATTACTTGGCATCTGTGGCTGATGATATTTTTTTGAACCCTGCGGGTAGTCTTGAGTTCAACGGCTTGGTATCGGAGCAGGTTTACTTTAAAAATGCTATGGATAGGCTAGATATTAGGGCAGAGGTATTTAGAGCGGGTAGCTTCAAAAGTGCTATAGAGCCATTTGTGAGAGAAAATATGAGCGAAGAAAGCCGCAAACAGACCGCAGTATTGCTCAACAGTATCTATGACCACTATCTTGCTCAAATTGCAAAAACACGCAATTTAGAAATAAAAGAACTCAAAACACTTGCTAACGAACTCACCATACAAAGCCCCGAAGATGCACTCAAATACAATCTCATCACGCAGATAGGCTACCAAGATGAATGTATCACGCATATTGAGAAAAAAATGCTCAAAAATGCAAGCCAACAGCTATCGGTCGTAGAATACAACAAATACCGAAAAAATCTACCCACAGATACCACTGCCACTAGCCAAAATAAGATAGCCGTGGTAGTAGCCAGTGGTGAAATCCTGAGTGGACAAGGCGACCAGCAAAACTTGATAGGTTCTGCCCAATTCGTAAAAATGCTCAGAGCAATCAAAGAAGATACTACCTTCAAAGCAGTAGTGCTGCGCATCAACTCCCCTGGCGGTAGTGCACTTGCCTCTGATGTAATCTGGAGAGAAATAGAACGCACCAAAGCAGTAAAGCCTGTCATTGCCTCTATGTCTGATGTAGCCGCCTCGGGAGGCTACTACCTTGCAATGGCTTGCGATGAAATAGTGGCATACCCCAACACCATCACAGGTTCTATTGGTGTGTTTGGACTTTTACTGGATATGGGAGAGTTTCTCAAAGAAAAACTAGGCATTACTACCGACCGCGTCAGCACGAGCGAATTTGCCGACATTGGCAACCCCACACGCCCACTCAAAGAGAAAGAAAAAGTAACTATCCAGAACATGGTAGATAGCTATTACCGAACTTTTACAAGGAAAGCAGCAGCAGGGCGCAAAATAAGTATCGAGGCACTTAAAGAAGTAGCAGAGGGAAGAGTCTGGGCAGGCATAGATGCCCGCACGCATCAACTCATAGATACACTCGGAGGCCTTGACCTTGCCTTGGCAAGAGCAGCAGAAAAGGCAAAAATTACTGAGTATGCCTTGGTTTATTTTCCAGAAAAGGATAACTTCTTCAAAAAAATACTAGAAGGGCTGAATGTGAAAGCGCAGTTGATTGAAGAAACTCCTCTGCAACAATTGTGGAAAGAGATGCCCTTATTTTTTGACCAGCGTTATTGGTTGTATCGTCTTAAAAACCACGATTTCTTACAGATGAGACTTCCGTATGATATTAGAATTAAATAAGCGCATTTTATCTCATTTGTAGAAGTGAAATCTAAAAATGGGATAAATTACAAAAATAGTAAACATTAACTATCTGATTATCAGTTGAGTATAAATTTGTGCCAATTTTTGTTTAATATGGTCTAAAATCAAACACACAAAAGTAATCAGACAAAAATGGAAAAAGATTATTCAAAAACCGAACTCAGCCCTGAAAAAGTAGAAGAACAAGTAGGCCGCTTTCAAGAAATTCTTTATGAATTTATCAAAGGGCTTTCAAAGCTACGCAAAGACCAAGACTGCTTCAAAGAAAATCTAAGTAGTTTTGATATTGTAGGGTAGGCTCTGCACACACATATTGAAAAAGTACAAGGCTTGTAAGTGCTCTTTATGATTGCTTGCAAGTTTTTTATGCTTAAGTACCTTATTTCTTCCAAATTTTTGTTATATTGAAAACTCATAATTTAAAAAATATTCATCAATGTCCATAGTTGTTTATCAAGTTGATGCTTTTACGGAGCAGCCTTTTAAAGGAAACCCAGCCGGAGTCTGCCTCCTGCAAATGCCTTTGGAGCAAGAAATGATGCAAAGCATAGCCGCTGAGATGAATCTTTCAGAAACGGCATTTGTCTATCCTTATGGCACTACCCCCAATAGCTACTACATTCGTTACTTCACCCCTAGTACCGAGGTAGAACTTTGTGGACACGCTACCCTCGCCACTGCAAAAGTGCTCTTCTCTAATGCCAAAATGGGGGTCAATACTTTCACTTTTTATACGCTCAATGATGTACTGATAGTGCAAAAAGATGAAGGTAAATTGGTGATGAATTTTCCTCAATTCCATACCACAGAAATCAACGGATTGCCGCACGAGTTTTGGCAAGCACTCGCCCTGAGTGATGTGAGGGAGGTGCGCTATGCCCCCGATATTCGGATTATGCTCATTCACCTTGGCGAAGGTGGCGAACTCTTAGATGCGCGCCCTTCCATAGATTTATTGAAAAAAATCTCATTGCCTATTCAGCTAGATGGCTTTGTACTTACTACACAAGATACAAGGGCATTGCCTTACTTGAATACCTATCATTTTATGTCGCGTTGTTTTTTTCCTTGGGTTGGGGTAGATGAAGACCCCGTTACGGGTGTGGCACATTCTGTTTTGGCACCTTATTGGGCAAATATTCTTAATCGTAATCACTTCAAGGCCTTCCAAGCCTCTAAGAGAGGTGGAGAACTGACACTTACATTGCTAGATAATCATCGATTGGCGATTGCAGGTGAGGCTTGTATTATTTTCAAGGCTACTACTTATTTTTGAGAACAGAACAGGCTTAAATTTGAACCCTAAAAAAGTGAAATAGCTGTGCAAATAGCTTTATTCTTTCAGAGTTTTAGAGAAGTTTTCACGAGTCTGCAAGGGTACAAGTCAAATTGACTTCCTTATGTCCTCTCTTGGGGAGAGGGAAGGAGTGAGGTGGCTAAAAGGGGAAATTTGACTTACACCCGTCTGCAATGTGTTTATTTTTCATTACTTTAAGGGCTTTTGAAAAAATACGGTTTCCTGACAATTTTTGTGGTGGTGTTGCATAAAATATGCTGAATACTGCTCAGAGCATAAACGCCAGCGGATTTTAGTCCGCTGCTACAAATTTTTACAGCAATTGTCAGACAATCAAAATTATTGAGCAATCCTTAATCTAATGAGAGAACTTGCGCTCTTTCTAACCTAAAAATGGGATAGCGATTGTGTTCTTTTTCATAATAAGACGAGTTTTGATAGATAAAATACAATTGCTGTGCAGGGTTTTTGGCAAATTCGGCATCTTCGCTGAGTTTTTTCTTGAATAACTCATTCAGTACCTTGTCTTTTTTGAGTAAGTCTTCGGCTATTTCTTCAAAGACATAGTTTGAGTAGCCTTCTTTTTGCTGTAAAATACCATCAAAAAAATTCCAATTAAAAAACGAATCTACTCCTTGCGGCTCAAGGGTTTCTACTAGGTATCGGTTGCCTATTTGATTGGTAAACGCTATGTAATCACCTTTTCTAAAATTTATAGTCTGTGTACGTTTTTCTACTGCTGTCTGATAATGCAGGTAGTGTCCTTCGTAGGGCTGGTTGCGTGTTTTGTAATCACTGATATAGTAAATTGTTACCTCAATGCTTTGGTCTTGTGTTAATCTTTTGAGGGTGATGCCATTGTGCTGCAGCAAATCAATAACTCGATGCCAAGCCTGTGGAATGAGGTAGGCTTCGGGCTTCTCAACAATGACAGTAGGTTTATAAAAGGCATAAAAAGGAATTTCTGCGGTGAAAGGCTTATTGGGGTCATATTTTAGTCGTTGTCCTGTGGTTACTTTGCTAGGTACAGTAGCAGCTTCATATCCTTTGAAAGCAATGGTAGTGGTAGTATCTCGGCGCACTTCCCAATCGAGGGCAAAAGTTTTTTGGCGAATGGTAGCTTGTGCTTGGGTTTGTTTGAGTTGCTTGATAGCTGCGCCTTCTTTTGCTAAAATTTCTAGCATAGATTGCATCAAATGATAAGTAGCCTTTACTCTCTCGGCAAAGGGCTTCAGCATGTGGGTTTCGCTGATAAAGCCCAAGGTATGGAAAAGCGTAGTATAGCCCGAGGTGTAGCGCGGTGAGTCATAAAATTGTGCAAAACCTTCTGGGGCAGGGGTGCGCCCAAATACATTTACATAAGGGGTCATTGGTTGGTTTTTTTTAGTCATGGCTTGGTTGAGCGCAGGGATAAAGCTATCTCGCAAGTAACTGCCCATTACTCCGCCTAGCTTGTCGGGCTGTGTGGCTAAGTAAGTCATCACATATTGATAATCAGCACCATTGCTCACGTGGTTGTCTAAAAATACTTCGGGTTGCCACTGCTGAAAAATCTCCATAAAAGCCAATACATTCTTAGAATCTGCCTTGATAAAATCTCTGTTGAGGTCCAGGTTGCGTGCATTGCCTCTAAAGCCATAGCTTTCAGGGCCGTTTTGGTTGGCACGGCTGTAAGCACTTCGGTTGAGTGCTCCTCCTACATTGTAAAAAGGAATGGTAATAAGCACAGTATTTTCGGCGAGTTTTTTTAAATTGGGTTGCTGTACTAAATCTCGGAGGAGCATCAGGGTAGCATCTACGCCATCAGGTTCGCCGGGGTGTATGGCATTATTGACCATCAGAACAGTCTTGCCCTGCGCGTGCAGTGCTGCGGAGTTAAAATTTTGATTGGCAGAAAAAATAGCTAAATGTAGTGGCAGCCCGCTGTCGGTAGTGCCGTAAGTAAGTAGCTCGATTTCTGGGTAGGCTTGTGCAAGTTTTTGCAAATAAGCCATCCCTTCTTGGTAGGTTACGGTTGTTCTGCCTTGTGTTTGTTCAAATTTAGTAATCCATTCATTGTCTTGTGCCAAAAGAGTTGTTTGTAAGCACCCAAGTAGAAGTACAAAAATTAATAAATTCTTTTTTAGCATTGTATTTTTTGTTTTTTAATATGCGAAAGTGCCAAGATTAATGTTAAGTTTTAGCTATGCAGATGTTAAAATTTTCAAAATCAGTAGCTTTTAAGTATTTTTTGTGCGAGAAATTGCGCGCTTTATACAAAGCCAATTGAATGCTCACAAAGTAAGTAGCACTTTGAATAGCTATTTTCTGTACTTTTTGCACAAATATAGTTACCTAATCTTACATACACCGTGCCCAAGATAAGAGTTTACTTTTGGGATAAATATTCCCATTTTAAGAAAAAAATGGATATTATTTTCTTTGTTTTATCTAATTGTTTTCTTATCAAAGCTTTTCAATTGACAGATTTCATTCTATAAGCTATTGATAATGAGAAAGTTAAAAAATAAATACTATAAATTTTTTTAACTAGCGCACAAGTAGTCAATCAGCAGGAAAGAAAGGTAACATTTATGCTTATCTAATCACTAGCCTTTGAAAGATAATTTTTTTGCGCGCCCAACGAAAAAACAGATTGTTTAGAAACTATTTTATAATTTATTACATTGTTGATAGTAAAATAAATTTTATACAAAGTTGCTCCAAATAATATAATATAAAGATTTTATAACAAGATTGAGTAAAATAGCCAATGTATATTTGGGCAAGCATACATTGGAAGAAACAAGATAAGTCGTACCTTAGTAGTCGTAAAGTTAAGGCGTTGTTACAAAAAACAAAATGATAGTTAAGCAAAATATTACCCAAAAATAGCCAAATCAAGTATGGATAATCAAAGAAGACTCCAAAAAATTGAAGATGAAATAGCCACTCTTACCCAAAAAAGAGCAAAACTCTTTAATGAATGGGCTTACATCACCAAAAAAAATGAAAGAATTTATGATATAGAGGGTTATTACAACCCACAACTTACTACCAAGGCTGATGATTTGCTCAAAGAACAAAAAGCTATTGGTAAAAAAGTGATGCGCCTTCTTGAGCAAGCAGATAACCTAATAGAAGATTAGCAACAATGCAGCCTAAACAATTACTGTAAAATAAGACTTTATAACTAAATTTTAGGTCTTAGAATACGCAAAAATGCTAGATGTAATTATTATAGGGGGGGGGCTTGCAGGTCTATGCAATGCCATAGAGCTTGCCAAAGCAGGTGCTTCAGTAGCAGTAATAGAAAAAAACCAATATCCATTCCATAAAGTCTGCGGAGAGTACATCTCTAATGAAACACTACCTTTTCTCGAAAGCCTAGGGCTAGACCCCTTTGAGCTGGGAGCAGTAGCACTTACTGAGTTTAGCACTAGCACTCCAAAAGGGCAAACGCTCAGTATGACTTTAGACTTAGGTGGATTTGGAATCTCGCGTTATACTCTAGACCATGCCTTGTATGAAATAGCTACCAAACAAGGTGTAAAATTTTACCTCAAAACCAAGGTCATAGATTTACAACCATGCCAAGAAGGCTTCCAGCTAACTACCGACCAGGCAGGCATACTCTCAGCACGTATTTGTATAGGCGCCTATGGAAAACGTGCCAATATCGATCAACGCCTGCAAAGAAACTTCTTAAAGCAACGCTCTCCTTATGTAGGCGTAAAATACCATATCCGTACCCATGCCCACCCAGCGCACCAAATCGCCTTGCACAATTTTAAAGATGGCTATTGTGGGATTTCCCAAATCGAAGACGGTCAGTTTTGCCTCTGCTACCTTACCACGCGTGAAAACTTGCGAAAATCAGGCGACATACCCACAATGGAAAAAAATATCCTGTCTAAGAATCCTTTTTTAGCACAACTCTTTCAAGAAGCTGAGTTTTTGTATGAGCGACCTTTGGTGATTAACGAAATTACATTTACACCTAAGCCGCTCATAGAGCAAGGTGTGCTGATGTGTGGAGATACAGCAGGTATGATTGCGCCTTTGTGTGGTAACGGAATGGCCATTGCCATTCATAGTGCCAAATTACTCTCTGGCCTACTTATAGAGCATCTTGCAGGAACACTCAACCGAAGCGAGCTAGAAATGCACTATACCCAACAGTGGCGAGCTATGTTTGCACAACGCTTGTGGGCAGGGCGTAGCATTCAGCGCTGGTTTGGACACCCACAGCTTACCGAGATATTGGTAAGTATGGGTAAAACAATTCCCTTGGTAGCTAAATTTTTAATGAGCAAAACACACGGAAAACCTTTTTAAACTAATAATTTTCTACATTTTGGGCTACTTGTGAGATGACTCCATCAAGCATGGGTTGGTCAAAACCTAGCTTTTCAGCAAACTGCAAGCAAAGATGATATTCTTTTTTGTGGATTTCTTGGTCTATCATCATCAAATAGACAAGATCCTCTAATTGATTGATTTTATCCTCTTTTGAAGACGGTATGATGAGGCGTTGTGGTCTGCCTTGGCTCATGATTTGAGAAATTTCTTTGGGACTAATGCTCAATTGGTGGGCAACCTGAAGTAAAAAATGTACCTCTTCAGAGGCAAGACGATTGTCAGCAAAAGCAAGGGCGTAGAGATTTCGGAAGTAGGCAAGGTTTTTTTGCTTTTGAATGAAATGTTGGCGTGTTGTCATTTTGATTTGATTTTGTAGTCTTCAATGCAGATAGTGAAGCGTTTTTTATTAAAAATATTAAACCATCTTAGAAATAAGATTTAATCAACTGCAAATTAAAAAAAAATATTTCAACCCGAAAGGGCTCAGGCTGTTAATAACAATTTCTGAGATGTTAATGTACATTTTTAGCTTGTAGCCAGTCATTATTTAGGTTCTTAAACATAGCTATTAGCTATTTTGTTATTTTATCCCTTTGTTATCACAATAGTCCGCTAAATTTTTGGATAACAAATAAGAAAAAAAGCGTGTTAATT
>CAYZQI010000069.1:0-23603 GCA_964480455.1 uncultured Cytophagaceae bacterium | reverse complement strand
TTCCATTATCGGAAATAGAGCTGTTATCCAAAACCTTGGATACTACTTAATTTTAAATTAAATAAATTCACGTTAAATATAGTAAATATGATAGATTACACAGAAATTCTAATTCCTCTGATTAAAGTAGTAGAGTTTATCTTTCTTCTTTATAAACAAGGAAAGAGAACAACTAAATCTATTATCCTCACACACAAACTGTGTGAGTACGTGCCAATAGACACTTGGCTCATACCAAACGCCCAAACAAATAAGAAAATCATGCGACTGCTCTAAGCAAAAATAACTATTTTTTGTTATTTTTACATCTAAAAAATTCACAAAATGACTAAATGTTATTATTGTAATAATCTTATAACAAGTAGCAATTCTTCAGTTGAACATATCATACCTGATTCAGTGGGAGGCAAACCCTTAAAATCAAGCAAATTACTTTGTAATGGTTGCAATAGTAAATTCGGCGATAGCATAGATGCTGCTATAAGTAATCAAATTGGTATTGAAGCAAATTTATTGAATGTCGGGAAAGATAAAAGCAATGTCAAAATCATTAAAGGAATTACCGAAAGTGGTGAAAAAGTATATGTGGGTTTAGGGCTTAAGTCAATTTTTGAATGTGAAATTGATTTACATCAATATAATAAGAACATACCTATTTATCATTTACAAGCAGAAACAAAAAAAGAAATTATCAAGAAAATAAGAAAAATTCTAAAAAAACATATAGAGGATAAGCAAGCATTAGAAGAACAAATGAGCCAAATTACAGAGTGTATAAGGCACACAGAAGAGAAAGTTTATTTTCCAGATAAAGAACAGCTTTTTGGTGGCGAAGAATTTTTCAAAGCATATACCAAGATTGCAATAAACTATTATGTACACAAACAAAAAGAGTTTCAAAAAATACAAAATAGCATTGATTACTTAAAAGATATTAATCAAGAAAGGTACAGTCAGTTTTTTTATCCCCAACAAGAAAATATCTTGGTAAGAGATATAAAAGAAGATGAAGTTTCAAACCTGATATACTTGAAGGGGGATACTCAACTAGGATTAATTTATTGTTATATTGAGTTGCTTGCCACTCATAATGTTTTAATAATTTTAAATACTCATTTTTTTGAGGGACAAGATTTTGAATATACATATTGTTATGATTTGTTGAATAGATGTGAACTAAACCAAAAAGTAGAAATCAATCTGAATAGGGAGCAGTTTTTCAATTACTTGAACCTAAAGAATACTGGACAAGCCATACACGAAGCTAAACGCAATAGACTTATGAGTATAATTGAAAAATTGCAAAAGCCAATATCAGAATAAATAACCCTACCTCTTCTTCTTCGCCTCATTCAGACAGTCAATAGCAAACTGATTATCAGGAACAAGCGAAAGACTTTTTTCTAAGGATTTGATGGCTTCTGCATAGCGACCGAGTTTTACCAGTGCACAGCCTTTATTTGAGTAGGCATAAGCATAATCAGGGTCTAAACCGTATGCTTTTTCGCAGTCTGCGATACATTTTGCATACTCGCCCGTTTGCAGATAGCTGTATGCCCTATTGTTATAGACTTCTACATATTCGTTGTAAAGTTCTAGTGCTTTACTGTATTCTATGATTGCCAAGCTATGCTTTGACATATTATCGTACACTATACCTTTTTGATTCAAATAGTAAGAGTTATCAGGAAAATAACCAATGGCTTCGGAGTACAAAGCAATCGCTTCATCATATTTTTTTAGCGCTTGTAAGGAAATACCTTTGTAATAATAGGGTAACTGCCATCCTTCGTTATTTGAAAATCCTGTGCTGAAAGTACGAATACTAGGTATGTAGGCTTTGTTCCAACACTGCTTGAATAACCCTAATGCCTCTTCATCTTTTTCTAGGCTAACTTTACAAAACGCTATCAGCATTTGATAGTTGGGTAAACTGTAAGTTTCAAAAATATCCTCATTTCCTTTCCAAGCTGTTTTTTCCAGTCTTATTCCATTTTCTAATTCACTAATAGCTTTTGAATACTGTTTTGCTCTGAAATATGATATGCCAAGTAGTAGATGAACCGTCATATTCGGTTGATTAATAAGTGATTTTTTAAACCTTTCAATAGCTTTATCATACTCACCCATTCTCAGATAAATATGACCATACCAGAAATCATCAGGTTTATGACTTCCAGTTGTTTCGTATTTCTCATATACTTTTATAGCTTTCTCATAATCAGTCTTTGCCAACTTACTACCATCTGAATAATGAAGAATATAAAAATCAGCCCTCTGAATATAGTTATAATAATCATTTGGCTCTAACTCTATAATTTTACTATAATCATCAGTAACTTTTTCATATTGATTCAAAGCCAAATAAATACTTGCCCTTTTTCCTAAATATTTTACATTATTTGGCTCAATTATAAGTGTAGCATTAATATCTTGTAAAGCACTTTCCTGTTTTTTTAATATAGATTTAACTTTAGCTCTACTGTAATAAGCTAGGGCATCAGGTTTAATATTAAGAGTTTCGTCATAATCTTTGAGCGCATCATCATAGAGTCCTAGAGATTCTTTTACCAAACCTCTGTTATAATATGCTTTGTAGTAATCAGGTTTTAATCGGATAGCTTTGGAGTAATATTCTATTTTTTTGTTGTTGTCTTTTTCCCAATATCCTTGGTTAAACCACTCATTGGCTAAGGTGCTGTTTTCTCCCTTTTTACCTTCTTTCAAGATTCTTGCTCTGTTCCAGCCATTTTCAACTGCTTCTAGCCTGTTCTTCTTAGGTGGGTGAGTGCTAGAGCCATAAGGGTTTGTGAGGCTATTGAGTGCAGCTTTGGCTTCGGCAAGGCTTGCACCCATTTGGTAAAGTACAAAACCTGAAAACTCATCAGCTTCTAGTTCTTTGAGATAGGCGTTGCTTTCATTGGCATCTAGTGTATGTCCGTTGAGGTGATGTCCTACCTCATGCGCCAAGATACTTATAGCCGCCCAATCAGTTTTGGTACTACTTTTAAATTTTTCTAAGAAAGCCTTGTCATATACTATTACCCTCTTGAGCTGATTACCTTCTAACACATTCAAGGCAATAGCGTTTTGAGCATCAGGACACTCCACTATGATAAAGTTTCGCTTCAAACCTACTTGACCAACAATATTGTCAATGATTTTTTCTGCCTCCGCTACTTGGTAGTTGGCACGGATGCAAATATCATATTTTAGATTATTGCCATCATAATAACAGACGTGTGTTTTGGGTGTTTGAGCAAAAACGACTTGAAAACTTGACCACAGCAATAAGGTCAAAATTAAAATAGGTGATTTCATAAAGTAAGTTTGTTTGCATGAAAGTGATTAGCCAAGTTACAAAGAATTTTTGATTCAAATGTATCTAGCTCTATTTTATTAGAATTATTAGAGAAGACAATCCTCCCTCAAGTTCCCCCCAAATATGCTTAAATTTCCTTAATTTACCAAGCAAAAAAGACCCTTGAAACCCTAAAAACAAGACAATTCAAATAAGCTGATAAAAATTACCAGAAAAACACATAAATTTGCTACCAAGCCAAGAATACTTCCTATTTTAGAGATTATAAACTATCCCAAAATCAATGAAAAAAACAGTTGTACTTAATGTAGTGGAGCTTCGAGAATAGTCAATAATCCTCTGCTCTTCCGCTTCTGGGAGGTCTTTTTTATAGCGTCTTTAGTGTTTCAATTTCCTTTTTAAAAATTTGCAAGTTTCCCCATAAATCCCTCCTTTCATTGCTTCTAAACTGTGTGTAACGTCATAGGATATTCCCAATTTACTTGTCCAGTTATCATCAGGCAATTGTCTGGCTAGATGCATACATTCTTTTTTGTCCTTAGAAAAAAGAGCAATTTTTTCAAAGCCAGCTTCAAGATTTGCCTGAGCACATAATTCATATCCAAAAATTTCTAGTAATTGAATCAGCGTTGAAAGCAAATTATCTTGAGGAATATTATCCAACCACATACTTTCTTCCTCAGCGTCCCACCAGTTTTCGGTATCACCCATTGCCCAGGCCAAACAATTATAGATATCTATTTCAGGGCTTGTAATCAAAAAAGGCTCATTTTCCAAATTTGGAAATTCTTTGAGCTTTAAATAATTCCCTTCTTCTGTCCCCATTGTAGCCAATCTTGTTTGATTTTTTCAACATTACCTTTGTGTTCGGGTAGCATTGGATTTTCACCACTGATGACACGCAAAGCTGAAAACCAGAGGTTTCCGTTTTTTTGTATTTCTTTCAAGATAAATGGCAATATGTCTTTGCCCATTGCCAAGATTGCCTGATAACTTTCGCTATTTTCTCTATCTTTGGCAAATGAAAAAAGGCGGGTTTCTTCATACCATTTTTGCGTCAGCATCAAAAATTTGATTTCAAGGAATAGTCTTTCATTGAAATTTTCTTGGGTTGGTATTCGAATCACCCAAGTATTTTCTTCTTTGTCAATTATCATCTTTTCAATCGTTTAACTTTCCGTTTTCTCAAATATGCTTAAATTTCCTTAATTTACCAAGCAAAAAATACCCTCGAAACCCTAAAAATAAGACATTTCAAATAAGCTGATAAAAATTATCAGAAAAACACATAAATTTGCTCCCAAGCCAAGAATACTTCCTATTTTAGAGATTATAAACTATCCCAAAATCAATGAAAAAAACAGTTGTACTTAATGTAGTAGGGCTTACTACCAGCCTGATAGATGAAAAAAATACGCCTTTTCTCAGCAAATGGTCAAAGGAGGCAGCAGTGAGCAGTATTCGCCCTGTATTGCCTGCGGTAACTTGTGCTGCACAAGCTACTTACCTCACTGGCAAAATGCCCAACGAACACGGCATAGTGGGCAATGGCTGGTATGACAAAGAGGAATGTGAGGTTAAATTCTGGAAACAATCCAATAAATTGGTGCAAGGCGATAAAATTTGGGATTTGGCACGTAGCCTAGACCCTACCTTCACTTGTTCCAATATGTTTTGGTGGTACAATATGTACTCTAGCGTTGATTACGCAGCCACCCCACGCCCCAACTACCTAGCTGATGGCAGGAAAATACCCGACTGCTATACGCAGCCTGCCAACCTCCGCGATAAACTACAAGAAAAATATGGAGATTTTCCTTTGTTCAATTTCTGGGGACCCAATACCACTATCAAGTCCTCACGATGGATAGCAGAAGCCGCTATGTTTACAGACACACTTTATGACCCCACGCTTACTTTGGTTTATTTGCCACACCTAGATTATAACCTACAGCGATATGGCAGAGAACACAAAAGTATCCCCAAAGACCTCAAAGATATTGATGCAGTTTGTGCTGACCTCATCAAGTTTTATGAGGCAAAAGGTGCGCAAGTAATTGTGCTTTCAGAATATGGCATAGACAAGGCAAGCAAACCCATTCATCTTAATAGATTACTAAGAAAAAAAGACCTCATCGCCATTCGCCGTGAGCAAACTTGGGAACTCCTAGATGCAGGGGCGAGCAAAGCGTTTGCGGTAGCAGACCACCAAATCGCACACGTATATGTGAATGATAAAAAAGAACTCAACAACATCAGGAACTTGCTAGAAAATACCGAAGGCATAGAACTGGTGCTAGATGAGGCAGGCAAGGCACAATACCAAATAGACCACCCCCGCGCAGGCGACTTCGTGGTAGTAGCAGAAAAAGACGCTTGGTTTACGTATTATTTTTGGCTTGATGATGAAAAAGCACCCGACTATGCACGCATGGTGGACATTCATAAAAAACCGGGCTACGACCCCGTAGAGATGTTTTTAGACCCTAAAATCAAGATGCCCGCTTTTACTGTGGGTTCTAAGCTTATCAAAAAGCAAATGGGCTTCCGGACCGTGATGGACGTAATCCCGCTTGATGCCAGTTTGGTGGGTGGCTCGCATGGGCGCATCACCGAAGAACCGAGTGAAAGCCCGCTCATTATGACTAAACAAAAAGACTTGCTTCCCGAAGCACGCATAGCACCCACAGAGGTATTCAATATTATGCTTAAGCATTTGCAAGTGGAGTAAATGTGTCATTTTTTCTTGATAGTTGGCTTGGCAAAGCAAGCCAAGCCAAATATTTTTTAAAACTATGCTATAATCTCAATGAATAATTATATTTGCGAGCATAAACAATAAAAAGCATGGCACAATCTCCTTCTTTTGCAGGTAATTCTACCTCTCAAAATACCATTCCCAAACCCAGACTTACTTTTTGGGAAATATGGAACATGAACTTTGGGTTCTTAGGCATTCAGTTTGGTTTTGCCCTACAGAACGCCAATGTAAGCCGTATCTTTCAAACCCTTGGGGCTGAGGTAGATGAAATAGCCATTTTATGGATAGCCGCCCCCGCTACAGGCTTGCTTGTACAGCCCATTATTGGCTATCTGAGCGACCGCACTTGGTCGCCACGCTGGGGCAGGCGCAGACCTTTTTTTATGATTGGGGCTATCCTTGCCTCGCTTGCGCTGATTGCCATGCCTAATTCTAGTGCTCTGTGGATGGCAGCAGGCATGCTCTGGATTTTAGATGCTTCTATCAATATCTCTATGGAGCCTTTTCGTGCTTTAATTGGCGACATGATGCCCGATTCGCAACGAACTATTGGCTTTGCTACACAAAGTTTCTTCATTGGGGTAGGGGCTGTTGTAGCCTCTGCACTGCCTTATATTTTGACCAATTATTTTAATTTCAATAACTCCGCACCCGAAGGGCAAATCCCCGATACAGTGATATGGTCTTTTTATTTGGGCAGTGCTGTATTTTTCTCTGCTGTGATGTGGACAGTGTTCAACACCAAGGAATACTCTCCTGAGGAACTTGCCAAATACCATGGAGAGGAAGAAGTGCAAGAGCCTGAAAGTGGGGGAGCTTTTAATGAGATTATCACTGACATCTTAAAAATGCCCAAAACCATGGCACAGCTTGCAGTGGTGCAATTTTTTTCTTGGCTGGCTTTGTTTGCTATGTGGATTTATACCACTTCTGCTGTTACACAGCACATCTACGGCACCACAGATACTACTTCAACACTTTACAACGAAGGTGCAGATTGGGTAGGAATTATGTTTGCTACTTATAATGGACTCTCGGCTGTTTTTGCTTTCATTTTCCCTCCCTTTGCAGCGGCTACCAGCCGCAAGACGGCACACATGGTAGGACTTACCATGGGAGGTTTGGGTTTGATTTCCGTTTACTTTATGCCTACTCCCGAGATGCTGCTGCTTTCTATGGTGGGTGTGGGTTTTGCATGGGCTAGTATCCTCACGATGCCCTATGCCATACTTGCGGGCAGTCTGCCAAGCAACAAAATGGGCTTTTATATGGGTGTTTTCAACTTTTTTATTGTACTCCCTCAAATAGTAGCTGCAGGTTTACTAGGCTGGGTTACAAGTAGCTTCTTCGAGGGGCAGGCTGTTTATACGCTCATGTTTGGTGGTTTTTGTATGATTATCGCTGCGGCACTGGTGGTTTTTGTAGAGGACAAAGACATAGAGGTAGCCCCTCAAAGCAATCCTGAGTCGTAAAAAAGTATGGACGAAGTTTTTAACTCTTGGATTAGGTGGCTACTTAAAATACAGGTGATAGTTATAAAATGCACATTGAATAGATAAAAAATGGATTTTGAATAGCCTCATTTGTGTAATTTTTGTGTGTCTAAGCCTTAGAGATAACTTAACTTATTTAAAAATTAACCACCAGAACTGCCACTCTCATCAAAATCAAAAATACGATAATGCTATTCTTCATACGCCCAATCCACACCGTTTTTCAAATCTTTGATAATCAGTCCTGCCTGCTTAAAATATACCCTGATTTTATCAACAGTATCGTATTGCTTGGTAGCTTTTGCCTCTTGATAGACTTCAAGCAATCCTTCAATGAGTGCTTCTTGTTGATTTACTTTTTCTTCTTTCAAGCCCAGTATATTTTCTACCAAATCAATGAAAAGCGTTTTCATACGTGCAAAAGTAGCCTCGCCAATACTACCAATGGTTTCAGGACTGATATAAAAGGCATTGATTTTCTTGACCAAGTTGGCAAGCTGACCAAGTGCCATAGCTGTATTAAAATCATCATTCATACCTCTAAGGGCATTGTCACAAAATCCATTGATTTGTTGGTCTAGTTTTTCATCTAACTTTTCTGAGGGAGCAGTATATTCAAGTTTTTTTAGGATATTTAGCCCGTTGATGAGGCGTTTATAGCCTTTGCGTGCTGCCAAGAGGGCTTCTGCTGAGAAATCAAGTGTGCTGCGGTAGTGTGCCTGCAAGATGAAGAAGCGCACAGTCATAGGCGAATAAGCCTCCTCGAGCAGTTTGTGCTGACCCGTGAAGATTTCTTCAATAGTAATAAAATTGACAAACTCCTGTGCTTTTTCTTTGAACAATGCCAAATATTTTGGGCTTTCTAGCGAGCAGAGGTATTTGTCTTCTTGCATTTTCTTTTCAAACTCATCGGTTTGTGGCTGATTGAGCTTTAAGACTGCCTCAATGAGTTCATCACTCACACCTTCGCTTCTGAGGGCATCTAGTGCCTCTCTGCTCCATCTTAGGCGTGGCGATTTGCCCATTTTCACGCCGTTTACGGTAATCATGTTATTGTGTAGCCAATATTTGACTGGGGCTTTGCCTGTGGCTGCTTTTGCTTGGGCTATTTCGCACTCGTGGTGCGGAAACATCAAGTCCATTCCGCCTCCGTGTATGTCAAAAGTTTCGCCTAAGTACTTGGTACTCATCACAGTACACTCCAAGTGCCAGCCTGGAAAGCCCTCGCTCCAGGGGCTGCGCCAGCGCATGAGGTGGTCTGGGGCAGCTTTTTTCCAGAGGGCAAAATCGGCAAGATTGCGTTTTTCGCTTTGTCCGTCTAGCTCACGTGTACTTTCTAAGAGTTCATCAACAATTCTCCCAGAGAGTTCTCCGTAGTTTTCGTTTTCGTTGTATTTTTTTACATCAAAATAAACCGAACCTTCTGATTCATAGGCAAAACCAGCATCTAAGATTTGTTGTATCCATTCCATCTGCTCCAAGATATGCCCTGTGGCAGTGGGCGCAATGTCGGGGCGTTGCACATTGAGCGCGTCCATTAAGTCTAGGTAAATATTAGTGTAGCGGTTCACCACCTCCATGGGTTCAATCTTATCGAGTTTTGCTTGTTTAGAGATGCGGTCTTCTTCATTGTCGCGGAGGTGTCCTACATCAGTGATGTTGCGTACATAGCGTACTTTATAGCCAAGATGGGTAAGGTAGCGTTTTACTACATCAAAAAAAATGGCAGGGCGTGCATTACCTATGTGTGGGTTGTTATAGACCGTAGGACCACAGACATACATACCTACATTGGGCGAGCTGAGGGGTTCAAATATTTCTTTTTGCCCTGAGAGGGTGTTGTATAATTTTAATTGGGGGATAAAGCCTTGCTTACTCACTGATATTTTGGGTTATGGGTAATTCTGTACAGGATTAAAAAGCAAAATTATAAATTATTTGTACTTATTATTCTTAAGAGAAGGTTAATTTTTGACTTACCTCCACAAAGTCTAAGGTATTGGGGTATAATTTGATGTCTTTTGTATTCGGATAGCTGAGTGATGCAAAAAAAGAAGGCTTTGCATAGCCAATAAATAGGGCATCACAAAGCCTGTATTCTACTCTTATGGAACAGTAAAAAAATTATTTTTTCAAGATTTTCTTTTGATAAATGCCCTGTGAAGGTACTAAGACCTTGAGTAACAATACACCATCGGCTATTTGAAATGGCTCAGTATTAATCTCCAGCAACTGTTCACCAACTCCTACAAGAGTCTCTTGGGTGTATAAAAGTTGCCCCGTGGTATTGTAAATGCCTACTTCTATGATTTCTGAATGCTGACTTTGGATTTTGATTTTTAAAATATCTTCCACAAAATTAGGATACGCCACAAGTTGGAGGCGTGGTACATTGGGCGAGAGTGCCGTAACTGGCTCGCCTTGTAGCACAAACCTTACTTTTACGGGCAGGTGGTCAGAGGTCGTATTTTCATAATCTTCAATCACATCAAAAGCAGATACTACTCTTTCAGACTTAGTAAGCCAATCTTCTTCAAGTTCATTAGAAATAATGACATGGTCTATCATATTGCTAAATCCAATGAAGGTACGCAGCCCTGCATTGCTAAGATTAAGTGTGATAGGGGTGTAGTTGTTGCTATCATTGAGATAGGCGATGAAAGAACTTTCAGTGGTATTGACTGTGGGGGCGTTGGGGTCTGCTACGGTTTCATCTAGGTCATCATTGTAATCACCTAAGATGATAAGCGGTACTGCTGCAAATTGAGCATCAAGTGAATCTTTGAGCACTTCTACATCATATTTTCTCATAGCATAGCGTGGGCTTTCGCTACTTTCTCCTCCTCCATTAGAGCGTGTATGCATATTGATAAGATGAATGTTTTTTTGTATTCCTTCTATGTTGGTACGTACCTCAAAGAGGTAGGGAAGCCTTCCACTTGCCCAAAACCTATCTGTGGCAGAGGGGTAGCCTACCAAACTACTTGGCTGTACGCCCTGCAAAAGTACTTGGGTTCGTACAGAATCTACTGTGGCAGTTTTGTATAGAAAAGCTAGTTTTTGTGCATTGGCGTAGGTGTCTCCTGCCGAAACTGCTGGCGAAGCAAAACCTTTGTAGCCAGGCAAGGCATTGACCAGCTCAAAAAACCGGGTAAGATTGGTGATTTCTTGAAAAGCATACACATCTGCATCAAGTTCTTCTATGATGGTTTTTACGTTTTGAAGCTGTTGAGCAGTATCATCTGGGCCATTGTTGTTAGAGCCAAACCACTCTACATTCCAAGTAACGACATCAAAAGTTGCTGCGCGCTCTAGGGTAGCTCCGCTAAGAAAGCCCTTTGTTTGTATCAATGTGCCACTTTGTAAAGTAATCGCTCCACTGAAAGCACCTTGCGAGGTAGGGCTAAACCTCACAGTTACTTGCTGTGTGCTTGTGGCTTCGGCAGGGCTGTAGCTAAGGCTTGGGCTAAAGTCTGCCCCATTTTTTGAAAATTCAAATCCTTCTAAGGCAAGTACTTCAAGGGCTTGGTTGCCATTTTCTATTACAAACTCAAAAGTATAAGTTTTTTCAGAAGTGCCGCCCACAGGCACTACGCCAAAATGAACATAGTCTGTTTCACCAATGCTTGTATTCAAAAAAGGTGCAGAGGGAGTAGCAGAGCTACGCAGCGCAAAATCATCTATTGTCCAGCGCGCTGCACCTTCTTCTGGGGTAGAGTTATATATAAATGCAATGCTTACGCCACTTGTTTTGAAATCATCTAGACTGATTTCTTCTGAGAAAGTCCATTTATTAGAAGTAGCAAAGCGGTCAGAGAGTGCTGTCCAAGTAATGCCTTCGGCAAGGGGATTTCCACTCACATAATTGGTAGATATCAATAGCTTTAATCTAGGGCCTGAAAATGCTACTCTACTCCAAAAAGATAAAATAGCAAAATCAAAATTACTCAAATCATAAGCAGGAGAGATAATCCAATCTTCATTGCTTTGTGCGGCATTGTCAGCAAAACCGTTCATTTGTATCCCAAAAGGGGCAGAGGCTGTGGGTGTAGTGCCTGCTCGCCCAAAGTTGGTACAAGCCCACACTTCATTTCCACTCACACTGAAAGCCTGCCAGCCTTCGGGCAATCCCTCACTGCAAGCTGTGTTGAAGTCTTCTGTGATGTTGAAAGGGTCAAAAATAATGGCTCGAAGTGCTACAGAAGCCGAAGCTCCCTCAGTGTTGTGGCTGATAGTAGCATTGGCTATGCCACTCTGGGTGTTATCAAGCCTTACGGTGATGGTTTTTGGTGTAGCAAGGTCTGCAGGAGTGAGTGTGAGTGTTTGAGAAAAGTCTGTTCCATTGCTAGAAAGACTAAAAGGTGCGGCTACTTCAAGGCTTACCTCATTTGTGAGATTCTCGCCCGTAAGGGTGTAAGTGAGGTCAGCCACCGAAGCGTTGATATTGACTGTACCAAAGTTGATTGCTTCTGGATTTGCGCTGAGGCTTGTGGAGAGACCTGAGCCATTTTTTACAAAACCCTTAAAGCGAAAATCACCTGTATCGCTGCCTTCAAAGTAATTGGTAATTCTAAAAGTGCCTCCCTCTAAGATTTCGTCTCCATTGGCAGCCGTTGTGCTAGTAGTGATGATTCTAAATTCTACCCCTCCTTCCAAATCGGGTAAGCTACTCAGGTCTATTTGTTGATTGAGGAAAGCATTTTGGCTTGTCCAAGTAGCAAGGTTGGTACTAAAGCCATCTCTGCTGTAGCAGAGTGCCATATCACGCGGGCCTGTATTAGAGGAGCTTGTACCAGTCTCAAAGGTGGTCAAGTCTATGGCTTTGCCTGCTTCTATATTAAAACCAAAACTGATGTAACGATTTTCGCCTGCATTCCAGCCAATAGAGGTAAAGGCGTTACTGATATTGGTAGGGGAGAGGGCTGTTCCTCTGGTGAGATTATTGATGGCAAGCTCTGCTATGCCTGTACCTGTTGTAAATGCCTGTGTGCCATCTGTACCAGCCAAGTTCGATTGTGCTATCTCAATGGGGGGGGGGGCTTCTATTGTTCCAGTGAAGGTAACTCCACTAGAACTCATAGCATTGGTGGCTGAGGCAGGGTTGAGGTCTGTTCCACGTGCTATGGGTAGTGTGGTGAGGTTATCTGTGGCAGTACCTGCTGTACCTTCTTGATTGCCAGGTTGGCTTGTAAAGTCCCAACTAGCAATGCTCTGCCCAAAGACAGATTGATTACTTGCAAAAATAAAAGCCCATAAAAAAATCAACGCTAGCATTAGTTGCTTTGCATTGGTTGAAAGGGGTTTAACAATGTAGCCAACCCAAAGTAAAGATAGATTCATTTGTTTAGTTTTTTGTAAAAAATTAACTTTCTTTCCTAAAAATATTGGTTGTCTGACAATTTTTGTGGAAGTCTGCAGCAGCGGACTTCCAGTCCGCTGGCATTTATGTTCTAAACGGTATTTATACTTCACACGGTATAAATTTGTGAAAACTCGTATCTTAAAAGTGGTTATAGAGCGAGGATATGATTACTCTTAACACCACAAAAAGGATATTATAAGACCAATCTGGATATAAATACAGATGTTTTAATTCTCACAAATTTATCCCGTTCAGAGTATAGCTCATCTTATCGCACACAATCACAAAAATTGTCAAAGAATCAAAATATTTACAAAGTTAGTTTTTCAATCACTACGGGAAGGGTATTTTGGATTATTGAATTGTTAAGTTCGCGATTTGAAAAATTAATGACCTCTCCCTAAACGCTTAGTAACATTGAGCCTTATTTGTTAAATCAATTTTAATTAACAAAAGCTTCATACAAAAGCTTTTAAAAATAAAAGTTTATTTCGTAAAATTGAATGATTGAATGGATTTATAATAATATTCGTATTGTTTTTGTAAATAAAAGTTAAAGCTAGGCAATGCCTACCCAACTTAAAAAAACTTAGTAATAAAAATAAAAACACAACATAATCGATTACAATTATGAGAAAACCTATCAACGCCGAAGACCTTTACAGACGTGCCCAAACCCACGACTTAAACGAAGGGTATCTCTTCTTTAGAAATATACTCAAACATCAAAACTGTGATAAAGGCACTGCCTTGATGATGTATTGGCGTGCACGCCCTGAATATTTTACACGCTATGCCAGCGAAGACGAAATACAAAGATGGGAGCGCATTAACTATAAATTTGTCAAATTGGTAGAAGAAAAATATCTAACGATTACGCAAGAAGTAATCATCTATGACCCCTACGAAGATGGCAAAGTAGGGCTGTATAAAGATGAATTTGAGCCAAAATTTAAAATCCCCGAAATAATGTATCAAAAAACCAACGGTGTGAGACACTTCAAAGAAGTAGAAAAAGGAATATGGTAGTGTTCTTTTTACTAATTTCTGAGTAAATGCTCAACTCACCAAGGATATGATGAGAACTTATTTATGTTTTACCGATAGTATTGACTTAATGTAAATCATTGAAAATCAATTACTTTATAAATGATAATTACTGATTACCTCTTGTTTTTTTATGAAGACTTCTTTTTTTGAGAAAATACAGAAAGCGCACCAAACTCCCAAAACCTTGCCAGGCATGGAAGAGATAGATAGCTTTATTGTGAATCTAATGCAATTTTTATTTCCTGAACTCAACGACTACCGGCTCGGCAAAGCACTCGAGATACAGACACAATACCAATTGCTTCAACTTCAATTTGAAGGGCTGCTTGCCAAGACTGAAGCCTGCCAGCACAACCATATTCAAAGCATTTGTACTTGTTTTTTTGAGGGGCTAGAACAAGTCTATGACACTTGCCTTGAAGATAGCTTGGCTATTTTAGAAGGCGACCCAGCTGCTTACAATCAAAAAGAGGTCATCAGAAGTTATCCTGGCTTTTATGCCATTGTAGTCTATAGAGTTGCACATTTGATGTTCTCTTTAGATATCCCCTATCTTCCACGTATTTTTACAGAATATGCTCACTCCAAAACAGGTATTGACATTCACCCAGGAGCTATTATTGGAGGGCGTTTTTGCATAGACCACGGCACGGGGGTTGTCATTGGAGAAACCACCACCATAGGCACTAATGTAAAGATTTACCAAGGTGTAACCTTGGGGGCTTTGAGTGTGAGTAAAACCATGGCGCAGCAAAAAAGACATCCTACCATTGAAGATAATGTGATTATTTATGCAGGAGCTACTATTTTGGGAGGCAACACGGTAATAGGGCATCATAGTATCATTGGGGGGAATGTATGGCTTACAGAGAGCGTAGCACCTCTCTCAAGAATATACTATTCTTCAGAAGGAAAACAATTTGTAGGCAAAGCCTAGCTAGGTAGCCCTATTTTTTTTGTAAATTTCAGGGCAAGTGCTCTTTCCATTTGTAAAATGCATTCAAGATAGCTTCTTTGGAGGTACTTATCATCTCGCGGGCAGATTTTTTAATAAAAATGGGAGTAGGTTGCGTAGTGGTTTTTTCTAAAATTGATAAAATGCTGCTTTGTTCGTCAAAATGAGGTGTTGGTGGGCTACTCGATGTCGTATCATTGGTTTGGCTAAGATAAGGAGCTATCTCTTGAAACTTTACTACTTGCAATTCTAATTGAAAACGAGCAGCTTCAAAAAAATCAAGTACAAATTGATTTTGAGGTTTGAAGACAAGCTCAAAAGGGCTTCCGATTTGCTGGATTTTGCCTGCATCAAGTAGGCAAATCGTTGTACCTAGATGCACTGCTTCAAAGACATCATGCGTAACCATGATGAGTGTTTTTTGCTTCAGCGTATCTATTTCTTGAAAATCTTGTTGGATTTGCGCCCTTGTGATAGGGTCTAATGCACCAAAGGGTTCGTCCATAAGCAGCAGTGGTGGGTTGGCTGCCAATGCCCTAGCAATGCCTACACGCTGTCGTTGTCCTCCACTAAGCTCATGAGGATAACGGTGTAGATACTCTTCAGGGGGAAGCTGCAGCATGGCGAGCAGTTCTTGGCTTCTCTCTTTTATTTTCTTTTTCTCCCATTTTAGTAGGTTAGGCACTAGGCCAATATTTTGAGCTACCGTATAATGTGGAAAAAGCCCAGTGTTTTGAATGATATAACCCATATTACGACGTAGTTTTTCGGGTTGCTGTGCCAATATGTTTTCACCATTGAGCCGTATTTCGCCTTGGGTGGGTTCTATTAGGCGGTTAATCATTTTGAGACAAGTGCTTTTGCCACTACCGCTGGTGCCAAGCAGAATAAGTTTTTCTTTTTCTTTTACCTCAAAAGAAATCTTTTCTACGGCTATTTGCTTTGAAAATTTTTTCGTTAGTTGATGTACTTCTAGCATTTTGTAAATATAAGTTGTAAAAGAGATAAATACAACAGGCCTCGAAGTTTTAAATTCATTTGAAGTAATAACAATTTTATTTATCATCTCTCACTAGCATCTGTTTAAGCTGATTATTCAAAAAAATGCTCAAAACGCTTTAAAGCCTTGTTTTATTATTTTGAGAGGCTTCTACCGTGTTATTATTAAAAGAAGTATTAATTTCAAAACAAATTTCTTGCACGTTAGATTTAGATTGACTCAAAGCAAAAAAAAATATTTAACTTTGTGATTAAAAAAGAAAATTAACCCTAATTATAATATGTCTATCAACTTATATCAAAATTCCTCTTTTGCCGACCGTCATCACGGAGCAGACGCAACAGAAACCCAATCTATGCTTGATAGAGTGGGCGTTGCCTCAGTAGAAGAGTTGATTCAAAAAACTATTCCTGCATCTATCCGTCTCAAAAATCCACTCAATCTGCCCGAGGCACAAAGTGAAGCAGCTTTCCTAAAATCTTTCAAGTCTCTTGCTTCTGAAAACATCATTGCCAAATCTTATATTGGCACAGGCTACCACGAGTGCATCACGCCCGGAGTCATTTTAAGAAATATCTTTGAAAATCCAGGCTGGTACACTGCTTACACACCTTACCAAGCTGAAATAGCCCAAGGGCGTATGGAAGCACTCATCAATTTCCAAACTATGGTCTGCGACCTTACAGGTATGGAAATCGCCAATGCTTCTTTGCTAGATGAATCAACGGCTGCCGCCGAAGCAATGTCTTTATTTTGGAGTGTTAGAAAAGGAGCTAAGAAAAAAGCCAGTGTATTTTTTGCGTCTGAACTTTGCCACCCTCAAACCATTGAATTGTTGCAAACACGCGCCCAACCATTAGGTATTGAGCTAGTAGTAGGCAGCCATCTTGATTTTGACATTACGCAAAGTGATTTATTTGGAATGTGCTTGCAGTATCCCGCCTCTGATGGCGAAGTATATGACTACACGCACCTCATCAGTGCAGCCAACGAAAATGAAGTAAAAGTAGTAGTAGCCGCTGATTTATTAAGCCTTGCCGTACTGAAAGCCCCTGGCGAAATGGGTGCAGATGCAGTAGTAGGTTCATCGCAACGCTTTGGCGTGCCTATGGGCTATGGTGGGCCGCACGCTGCCTTTTTTGCTACTAAAGATGAGTACAAAAGACAATTGCCTGGCAGAATCATCGGAGTTTCTATTGACTCGCAAGGCAATCCTGCTTACAGAATGGCACTCCAAACACGTGAACAACATATCAGACGTGAAAAAGCTACTTCTAATATCTGTACTGCTCAAGTGCTTTTGGCAGTAATGGCAGGAATGTATGGCGTTTACCACGGACCAAAGGGCATCAAGCAAATTGCCGAGCATGTGCATGGACTAACAGAACTTACCCGCAAAGGACTTAAAGAGTTGGGCTTCAAAACCCGCAATACACATCAATTTGATACCCTTCGTGTGGTAGTAGAAGATAAAAATCTGCACACTAAAATACACGGCTTGGCAATCAACCAAAAAATTAATTTCCGTTACTTTGAAAACCAAGATCTCGGAATCACTTTTGATGAAGCCAAAACATTGGAAGATGTAGCTGAAGTATTGAATATATTTGCCAACGCCAGCGACCAAACTGTCCATTTTTCTATCAGTGAAGAAGCAAAGGCGGTTGTGCCTAACATTCCAGAAGGGCTAGAGCGTCAGTCAGCTTATCTTACACACCCTGTGTTCAATAGCTACCATACAGAACACGAGATGCTGCGCTACATCAAAAGGCTAGAAAGTAAAGACCTCTCATTGGTACATTCTATGATAGCCCTAGGCTCTTGCACTATGAAGCTCAACGCAACCACAGAAATGATTCCTGTAACGTGGGCAGAGCTTGGCAATATACACCCCTTTGCACCCCTAGCACAAACGCAAGGCTACCAAGAAATCTTTAAAAACTTAGAGGCTTGGCTTTGTGAGGTTACAGGCTTTGATGCGGTTTCGCTACAGCCTAACTCTGGAGCGCAAGGTGAATATGCAGGTCTGATGACTATTAGAAATTACCACCTTGCCAATGGCGATAAACAACGCGACATAGCCCTCATACCTTCTTCGGCACACGGCACTAACCCCGCAAGTGCAGTAATGGCAGGTATGGAAGTCATCGTAACCAAGTGTGATGAGCAGGGTAATATTGACCTAGCCGACCTCAAAGAAAAAGCTGAAAAATATAAAGACCGCTTGGCTGCTTTGATGGTAACTTACCCCTCTACGCACGGTGTATTTGAAGAGGACATTCAAGAAATCTGTACTACTATACACCAATATGGTGGGCAAGTCTATATGGACGGTGCCAATATGAACGCACAAGTAGGGCTGACCAGCCCCGCTATGATTGGTGCTGATGTTTGCCACTTGAATTTGCACAAGACATTCTGTATCCCCCACGGTGGAGGTGGCCCAGGCATGGGACCCATTGGTGTAGCAAAGCACCTTGCACCTCACTTGCCCAATCACCGCACTGTCAATATCAATAGCAATGAAGCCACCGCTGTATCAGCAGCCCCTTGGGGTAGTGCAAGTATTCTGGCCATCTCTTATGCCTACATCGCTATGATGGGTGGTAATGGACTTACTGAGGCGACTGAAAAAGCAATTCTGAACGCCAATTACATCAAAGCTCGTCTTGAAGCACATTATCCTATTTTATACACAGGTAAAAATGGTACTTGCGCCCACGAATTTATCATCGATTGCCGTGCTTTCAAAAAGGTAGAAGTAGAAGTGGCTGACATCGCCAAGCGATTGATGGACTATGGCTTCCACGCACCGACAGTGTCTTTCCCTGTGCCTGGCACAATGATGATAGAGCCTACCGAGAGCGAAAGCAAAGCAGAGCTAGACCGTTTCTGCGAGGCTTTGATTGCAGTACGAGAAGAAATCAGAGAACTAGAAGAAGGCAAAGCCGAAATAGGCAACAATGTCATAGTGAATGCTCCGCATACGGCAGCTATGGTGATTAATAGCGAATGGACACTGCCTTATTCACGTGAAAAAGCAGCTTATCCACTAGAATTTGTGAGAGCCAATAAGTTCTTCCCAAGCGTAGCCAAAATAGATAATGCCTATGGCGACCGCAATTTGATGTGTAGCTGTATCCCTGTGGAGGCATACACACAAAAAGAAGAAGAAGCAAATGTTTAAATTTTAGACAAAAGATTGAAGAGATGAAGTTGCTTTGAGTAGCTTCATCTCTTTTTTAGCTCTAGGTCTTTCTCTTTTTGAAAAATGGCAAGCATTAAGGAAAGTGTAAATTATGAGTTGTGAAATGTTATTTTTTAAAGTTTTCATTATCAGCAACTTGTGAGTTGAAATAATTAAAGTTATTATTTACATTTTTCTAAGCAAAAAACATCACACTTATTTAGGTATATCAATCTAATGGTAGAATGATAACAAAGATGCCAGCTCACTACCTGATACTCCAAACGCCTGAGGAAGTAATTATTTTGATTGAACTGAAGCAGTTTGATTGATAATTTTTGCTTTCATAGTCCAATTTACCAAAAATTAATGCAGTAGCAGCAGATATGGACAAGATTAAAAAAAATCAAGTTTTTTAATCCATATTTTACCAAACAAACAAGCATCAAATAGCGTCTTCTAAGGTATTTAAAAACTCATAAACAAATGTAATATGGCACAATACGAACCTTTTGCAGCAGATGTTGAAGTAAATGGACAAACAATCCTAGCTTTTGTTGAGGGAATACCAAATTTCAAAGATAAAATGCTGGGCATCTTGGAAAATCACGGTTTGAAAGATGTAAAGCAAAATGAATGGTATTCTCAAAAAAAATGGCTTAATGCTTTCAAAGAGGTGGGACAGACGTATGGTTCAAATACATTGTTTGTCATTGGGAAGGCAATTCCCGAAAATGCTGTATTTCCACCAGAAATTGAAGGTTTAGAAAGTGCTTTGAATGCTATAAACATCGCTTACCAAATGAATCATCGCAACGGTGATATAGGCTATTACAAATTGATTAATCTTCAAGCCGACTCGAGATTTGCTACTTTTGAATGTAAAAATCCTTATCCAAGTGACTTTGACAAAGGTATTATAACAACTATGGCACGTCGTTTTAAACCAAAAGATGCCATAATTGTAGAAGTAAAACTAGACGAAAATAAACCTACTCGCAAAAACGGAGCGGACAGCTGCACATATATCATAACCTGGTAACACGACAGTTTTTAGCCCTTCACTTTTTGAGAACTCTGCAAATTGTTAATATTCAAATTTAAAACAAGGGTAATTTTTTAGATTACATCAATTCACACGTAAACCATAACCCCTAGCGGGGTTTTATGTGTTTTTATTTATTTCCCTACACGTATTTCACAAATCAGCTTTGTGAAAACCACCTCCCCAGATAACTGTGCAATATTTTTGCACATTTATATCAAAGTTTAAAAATATTCAGAAAACTATGGGCAGACTAGTCATCAGTAAATACTACCTCATTCCGTCCAGCTCATAGGATAGTTTTCATCAAGAAATTCAAGGGCTTCTTGAGTGAGCAGTAAGGGTTTAAAAGTATCTACCATCACGGCATATTCTTCTGTGGCTTTTGCACCAATGCTTTTTTCTACTGTGCCAGGGTGCGGTCCGTGGGGAAGCCCGCCAGGGTGCAGCGTAAAAGAACCTCTACTAATGCCTTTTCTACTCATAAAATCGCCTTCGGCATAAAAAAGCACCTCATCAGAATCAATATTAGAGTGATTGTAAGGCGCAGGAATCGCCAGAGGATGGTAATCAAACAAGCGTGGCACAAAAGAGCATATCACATAATTTTGCGCCTGAAAAGTCTGGTGTACTGGTGGTGGCTGATGAATACGCCCTGTAATGGGTTCAAAATCGTAAATAGAAAAAGTATAAGGGTACAAAAATCCGTCCCAGCCTACCAAATCCATAGGGCTATTTCCATAGACGTACTGATGAATGAAACCTTGTTTTTTGATTTTGACAAGGTATTCGCCTTTAGCATCTTCGGTTACAAGCTCTTGAGGCGGGTGAATATCGCGCTCGCAATAGGGTGAGTGTTCTAAAAGTTGTCCGAGTTGGTTACGATAGCGTCTTACGGTTTCTATGGGGCTAAACGACTCTACTACCAACAATCGGAGTGCTTCTTGCCATGCTAAGCGGTAAATGGTGGTGCGTGGAATGACTACATAATCACCTTTCTTGATATGTAGTTTACCAAATTGAGAGTAAAGAAAGCCCTCTCCATCATGCACATAAAATAGCTCATCTGCTTCACCATTTTTATAGAAATACTCCATTTTTGCCTCAGCAGGTAAGTTACAAACACCAATGCCTACATCATTATTGACTAAAAGCATTTTGCGTGCATCTAAAAAATCAGTGCCAGTGCTGCCTAGCTGTGAGGTATTGAGGTGTGTTTGGCGCAAGGCATAATTTTCTGCAATCTTGCGAGTGATAGGAAGAGGTTGCCCAATGGCTTTTACTACAGTAGGGGTGTAGATATGATACAAGTTAGAGTAAATTCCACTGAAGCCTTTTGAGCTTACGAGTTCTTCTTTATAAAGAGAGTCATCGGGTTGTCTGAACTGTGTATGCCGCTTGGGAGGAATCTTTCCTAGTTTATAATAATGTGCCATGTTTTCTATTTGTTTAGTTTTTAGGTTTTCTACAAATATCTAAAAAAATACTTGGAAAGTGAATATCAAGCATCTAAAATTCAATGATTATTCATTGCTGATAAGTATGGTTAGCCTTTTTGAGTAAAGGTTAGATTTAAACTTTTTGAGGGAGAGATGGTTATTGGATTGTTTATTTTCATTTAAAAATATGCAAAAATCTTTTTATATCTCATTATTGTTATTGCTTTTTATGGGTACATTCAGTGTGTTTGCCCAATCCAAATCATCAAAAAATAAATCCATGAGTACAGAATCAACACAATTAGAAAAAGCCACTTTTGGTGCAGGCTGTTTTTGGTGTACCGAAGCCGTCTTCCAACGCCTAGAAGGTGTGCATAGTGTAGTATCGGGCTATGCAGGCGGCAGTATTAAAAATCCAACCTACAGAGAGATTTGCACGGGCAGAACAGGGCATGCCGAAGTGGCTCAAATTACTTTTGACCCAAGTATAATTTCGTATGAGGAGTTGCTATATGTATTATGGAGAACACATAATCCTACTACCCTCAATCAACAAGGAGCTGACAAAGGCACACAGTACCGCTCTGTAATATTCTACCATAGCGAAGCCCAAAAGCAGGCTGCCGAGAAATCAAAAGCTGAAACAGATGCTTCAGGATTATGGCAAGACCCCATTGTTACTGAGATTTCGGAAATGCCTGTCTTTTACGAAGCCGAAGACTATCATCAGAATTATTATAATCAAAATAAAAGACAAGGCTACTGTGTGTATGTAATTGACCCCAAAATAGAGAAATTGAACAAAGAATTTAAAGAAAAACTTAAGGAAGAATACAAAAATTAAGGATTCTTTGACAATTTTTATGGGAGAGAATTATAATTGTGGCAGATTTCGGTCTGTCCTTTTTTTAGGTAAAATCTTGAATAAGACTGTATGGCTCACCTTTTCAGAACAGAAATCATAGTTGATAAATATCCTTTTGAAATAACTGAAAAGCAGTCTTTGCTTTGGATAGGCTCTTGCTTTGCCGAAACAATGGGTGCAAGGCTGCAAGAAGCAAAATTTCCAGTCTTAGTCAATCCCTACGGAATTGTCTTCAATCCTTTATCTATTTTTAAACAAATTCAAGATACACTTACACTACAAGTACCCCAAGAAAACAAATACCTCTGCCACGAAGCTATTTGGTACCATTATGACTATCATTCTGAACTTTGCGCATTCCAAAAAACTGAATTGACTGCGCAAATAACAAACTTGCAGGCCACAACAAAAACACACTTACTTAACTGCGATTACTTAGTAATCACTTTTGGCACTGCTTGGGTGTACCAGTTGAATGCAGACCAGCAATACGTGACCAATTGCCACAAGCAAGCGGGTCATTTTTTCTCAAAACACCTTTTAGAAGTAGAAGCAATAAAAAGGGAATTTACCCAGATGTACCAAAGCCTAAGGAAGCTACGCTCCAATCTCAAAATACTGCTCACACTCAGTCCTGTAAGGCATCTGAAAGATACCCTAGCACTTAACTCAGTGAGTAAGGCAGTATTGCGTTTGGCAATCCATCAACTTTGCGAAACACTAGAAGATGTATTTTATTTTCCTGCTTACGAGTTGGTACTAGATGATTTAAGAGACTACCGTTTTTTTGAAGAGGATATGCTACACCCAAATTCACAGGCACAAGCATACATTTGGGAAAAATTTCAAGCTGCTTGCCTGAGTAGCTCGGCGAAAAATTGGCTCAAAAGCTGGACAGACATCAACAAGGCATTGGCGCACCGACCTTTCAATCCTGAGAGTGCTGCACACCAACAGTTTTTAAAAAAAAAATTGGTAAAAATCCATCAATTTCACCCTCATATAGACCTCAGCCAAGAGATTACTTTGCTAGAAGCGCAGTTGTTGAAAGAATAGGATAACGCATTTGGCTTAGTAAAGAAACTTAAATAAATTGTACAAAAAAGTTATAGTTTTGTTTTTCA
>CAYZQI010000068.1:0-23706 GCA_964480455.1 uncultured Cytophagaceae bacterium | reverse complement strand
AAGTGGTTTTTTCTCTATAAAGTAGCAATTGTTTAGGCCACAACCTAGGAGCTATTGAGTGAAAGATGTCCGTTTTGGGATAAAATAAACTTAAAAAATTCATTAAAATAAGCCTCAAATTAGTCAAAAAAACATATACATTTAACCGCAGGACTACAGACACAAAAAAAGTAAGCACAAGCATGCTTACTTTTTTTAGGTGTAATCTATTGAATTAAAAGAAAAAACTACTGCAAATCTTGAAAATGGGTCTCTGAACGTTTCGGAAACAAGCTTACGTAAATTGCATACACAATGCTTGTTATCAGAGCAATGAACAGCATTTGTTTTACCAGCCATACAAAAAGCCCAAAAATAAGATTGAGAAGGAAGATAATTACAATGACTTTCAACAACTTATCCATATCAAAAAAACGGTTATAGGGTTTGGTATTTATTTATAGTTTGTAATACGCATAATACTATGCAATAGTTTAGTTCTTTGCATAACATAGTACCAAATTTTTGTTTTTTTTCTCTAACACCAAATATATGAACTACCCCACCCTGACGTTGAAATGCTATAATTAAAAATATTATCCTTTAAAAATGTATGTGAATAGTAGTATGTATAATAATTTATTTATTTTCGGTAGTTTATTTGGGTAACATTTTATGTGTTAAAGCACTCTTACCAACATAAAAAATCTGCATTACTTATACTTTTTGAGAAATCTAACTCTACTTTGTATCTGTCAGATAGTATTATGAATAGTACAATACCACAAAATAGGTGTAAACCAGATAATTTCTTTTAAAATGATACAACCGTCTTATCAAATCCATTGCTACATAGCATTTTGGCTGCTTTTGCTTAGTACCTCTTGCCAAAAAATACCCGTTATCGAGCGTTTTTCAGGAAATAAAGGGGTGCTCAGAGGAAATGAAAGTTCCCTTTCTTGGGAAGTGAAAAACAGTGAAAAAATCACTATTAAAAATGACCTAACGGGTGAAAGTTTTGAATATACTACCCCTAAAGGACGTTTTAAATTCAAACCTGAAGAGGATTTTAGCTATACCCTCACCGCTCGCAACACAAAAGGACAAGAAGAACAAAAAACCATCACAGGTAAGATACTACCTAACCCACCCATTATTGAGTACTTTAGAGGAAGTACAGAATACAAAGTGGGAGATACAAAACAAGCCTACCTAGAGTGGCAGGTTTATAAAGCCGAGCGAGTTTATTTGAGGCATATCGCCGAGGAAGTTCCAAGCAAAATGCACATAAAATTCGCTCCAGATAGTACCTACACCTATGAATTGGTAGCTATTGGTGCGTTTGGCGACACCACAAGCCGTATTCATACCATTAAAGTCAATAAACCTAACTACAAAATTAATGTAGATGATGCGGGTTTTGGTACTTCTTCTTTAGTGATGAACCGTGAGAATACCCTCAGTTGGAATTTTACTGGGGCGGAGTGGGTAGTGCGTGCAGTAGCTCCAAAAGACACCTTGTCCGCTCGCGATAGCTTTACACTTCCTCCCTTCACCGAGGCTGAAGAGTACTTTCACGAAGAAGTTTTTTATGTAAAATATCCTAGCGAAACAGATGTTAGAAGCATCAAGCACCGCTTCCCGCTAGAGCAGTATAAGGTTTTTTTCAAGCCCTCTTTGCTCAGGGCAGAGGCAGGCTCAGAAGTTTTCTTAAATTGGCGCGTTTATGGAGTTAAAGAATACAGCATCTGGGTAGATGGCCTTAGGGTGGCCAAAGGAGGAGATAAAGAACAGAACAAGTATGCCTTTATCATTCGTAAAAATACTTCTGTGCAGATTAAATTTACAGATTATCAAAACCAAAGCCATACCAAAGACTGGACCATCAAAAGTGGTCAGTTCAGACCCTTCATTGTGAATGCCATTGACTACAGCACAATCAAAAATGAAATCAAACCTCGCAGAATCATCTCAGAAGTTTTTTATATAGACCGTAGCAAGTACCCCAATCAAATTACGCTCAGAATTTTAGTAACTGATACTTTGGGGAACTTCATCAAAGGACTAGCACCCCCTACAATGTCTGAGGCAGAGTCGAGGCGTTTCTTTAAAGCAATCATAGAACGCTCAGGCAACCAAACGCAAAGTATTACAGATTTTAGTATTAAAGAGGTGCATCATACCGACTCGAAGCCCTATGATGTAGCACTTTCCTTAGATTATAGCGGCTCTATGGCTGGGGCAATTTATTCCTTAGAAAGCGCGGTGCGGCGTATGTTGAACAAAAAAAGTGATGAGGATAGGTTCTCTATCATTAGATTTGACCACGAACTAAAAACCGAAGCCTTGCTTACCAAAGATGCCAATACCTTGCTCAACAGCATCTCTTGGAAGGGCTTAGGTGATTTTGGGGGAGCTACTGCCCTCTATGCGGGTGCAGATGAAGCACTCATCTCGCTTGCCAATAGCCCCCAAGAGCGCGAAAAAATCTTGTTTTTGTTTACTGATGGCTACGAAAATTCTTCCTTTTCGCATGCAGAAAAAGGCAGGGTGTTTCGTGCTACTGAGTTAGCCAAAAAAGCCCGTGAGATGGGGGTACGTATCTTCCCCATTAGTTTTGGAGATAACACCAACGAAAAGTTGTTGAACGCACTAGGTTGGCTCACAGACGGGAACGCCCTGCAAGTCTTCAGCAATGCAGCCATCGACTCAGTCTATGCAGAGTTACCTTACCTATTTCGAAATTATTATGAGATTACCTACAAACCTATGGCAGACAAAGACCCCTCAGGGCAAAAACAGGTAGGATTGAAATACTTTAACCAAAAGAAAGACATCATCACCAAGAGCAATTATCAGACACACGATAACTTTGAGATTGATGAAGAAACAGGCGAAAACTTTTTGGCAGGTACACGCAAAAATACCAAACAAATCCTGACGCCACCACAGGCTGTTGCTTTTTTTGGCTTTGATAGGGCAAACCTCGACATGAGCTACACACCTGCGCTCAATGCCGTGTATGTGTTCTTGAAAAAGAACCCTCAAACACAAATAGACATCTTGGGACATACCGATTTGGTAGGCACAGAAGAAAAGAACGTAGAACTATCAAAGCGTAGGGCGGAGGCAGTCAAGCAGTATCTTTTGCAAAAAGGAATTACAGCCAATCGTATGCATATCTTGGCTTTGGGCAAATCCAAGCCCGTATGGAGGGTAGAAGATGAAGAATGGAAAGCCAAAGAAAACCGCCGAATAGAAATTCAGATTTGGCAGTAGAAAGAAAGCACTTGATACGATTTGATAGCAATATTAAAAGGGTTGCAGTAGCCCTCAAACCTCCCGAAGAAGAATTTATCAACTCTCCTTCGGGAGCTAAGGGCTTCTCAAACAAGTGTTCAGTTACTGAAAATAAAATGGTAGTGGCTTCAATAAAGCATCAAATTACTAGAAACTAATCTGCTGGTTACTAGCAGATTGACTGATAGATTGGCTAATAAAATTAATCATCTTTCGGATTTCTGCCCCTGTGTTTCCTACTTTGGCGAGGTGCTGTAAGCCCATGCTTTTTTGTGCTTCTTCAAAACCACGCGCATCACCCACACCAAATAAAATGGTAGTAAAAGAAAAAGCATTTTGCTCATTTGCTAAGATGCTTTCCAACTTGTCTTTTACTTGTTTGGCACTAACTTTTGAGCTATTGTCTAGTCCATCTGTAATCACAAAAATCAAAGTTTTGGCAGTAACCCCCGAAGCCTCAAGGTTTTTACGATAGTTAATAGCCATCTCGAGGCTTTGGTAAGTGGCTTGGTAGAGGGCGGTGCCCTTGCCTGAGGGCTTAAAATCCATAGTCGGGATTTGCTTAATGGGTTGAAAGCCTGATTTTACTTGTACCTTGTGGTGAAACTCTACAATAGACACCATGAGCTGCTCGGCTACGTGCGACTTTTGCATAGTTGCTGTAAAATCATTGAAAGCATGGTTCAAGTCTTTTACATAGCTCACTATAGAAGGTGAAATATCTACTGCAAAAACTGCATTGATGGTTTCATCAACTTGAATCTCATCAGGATTAAAATTGTTAAAGTTAAGGTTAAAATCTACTGCATCAAAATCACTCATATTTTTAAAGGTTTAAAAGCCCTCAACCCCAAAAAGGTAATGTTAGGGTAAGTATTGAATTGATAATTCGGACTTATTTTTTTAAGGCTTCAAGATGATAAATTTATTGAAAAAAAATTAAGTACATTCTAAGAAAATCAGTTATGTAAAATAGAATTAATCTATTGATAATTAATGATTTGGAAAAAATAATATCAAGTAATTACTAGTTCATGCTCAGGTTGCTAGAACTCACAAACTTAATACCCCGCTGACGGGCTTCGGCGTAGATAGGGTCGGCGAGGTAGCCCATATTAGGCACATCAGACATACAGTCTTCTATGATAATCATTTTGCGTGCCAAGCCAGGGGCATAGTCAAGGGCTTGCTTGATACTTGTAGCGACACAGTGCGATCTTGCCTCTCCTGCAATATACACATTCTGAAAGTTCTCTAATGTTTTGATAAGGCTTTGGTTGAGTTGGGTTTCGGGTCGGTCTGCCACGGGGATTTGCGCCATAAAAATCCCAAAATGCTCGGTCATAGGGTAAGTGCCTTTAGTAACAGCTTGGTAGTACTTTCCCTGGCGGGTCCAAGCCACGAGCGCGTCCATGAGTTGATCATCAAGGGCATTGCCTTTTGAGCCTATGAGGCAGTGTTCGGGCCAAATTAAGTGTGGAAATTGTCCTTGCGTCTCTAAGTCAGCCAAGTATTTTCGGGCTTTATCAGGGTAAAATCGGGGTGTCCATTTGCCTTCATTGACCTCTTGTAGGGTGATTTGAGTAAAGGGTGCAGGAAACTTACCATTTTTATCTTGCCAAAAAGAGGGGTGAGAGATGTCATTGACGGGGTGAGAGTCAAGGGTTACGCAGATGTGGTCAATTTTATCGAGGTTGTTTTTGATAATTTTAGCGAGTCGCTCCATGTCTTTCTCTGCTCCAGGCACATACAAAGCCCCGTTAGGGTGGCAAAAGTCATACTGTGCATCAATGATAAGCAAGGCATTTTGATTTTTCATTTAGGGTAGTGTTTTTGGGTTAGCAAAATAAATAATATGATGCTGTGAAGCTGCTCAGGAATGGTGAATGATTAATTGTTAATTTAAGAAAGTATATGACTATCATTAATTTACAAATACAAAAAGGTTAATTTATTTAACATCATTCCTTACAAAGCATAGACCTTCACAATCTATGAGATTTTATACGAATTTAGAAAAAAAAGATTAAGTAAAACGTAAAAAATAATTTTGACACTTTTATTTGTTAAGTCTTTGATAATGAGAATATTAAAAAATCACATTTCATAAATCATATTTTACACTTTCCTGAGATGCAAGTCTGAAAAATTAATTTTGTAGTTTTTCTTTACTTTGAGATTCTAGGGAAGTGGTGGCTCAGAGCGAACATCTGCCAAACTAGAACTTTCAAATGTATTTACATCATTTGGAGGATTTATTTTACAAAATAATCCAAGGTATTTTCTTAATACTTGACAAATTGAAAAAAGAGATTTACTTTTAAGGTATTATCACAAAAGAGATAATCTAGCAAAAAATAAAATAATTTAACAATCATAAAGAATATTCTATGACTTACGATGTAACCGTTATTGGCTCTGGACCTGGAGGATATGTGGCTGCCATACGCGCCGCACAATTAGGACTAAAAACTGCCATCATTGAAAAAGACAAAACCCTTGGAGGCACTTGCCTTAATGTGGGGTGTATTCCTTCTAAAGCAATGCTTGATTCTTCTGAACATTACCACAATGCCAAGCTACACTTCGAGCAACACGGCATTGGTATAGAAAACCTCAAAGTGAATATGGCGCAAATGGTGCAGCGCAAAAGCGAAGTAGTGAAACAAACCTGCGATGGCATTGAGTTTTTGATGAAAAAAAATCAAATAGATGTGCATTGGGGCTGGGGGCAGTTCAAAGATAAAAACACCCTCACCATCAAAAAAGAATCAGGTGAAACTACTGAAATTACTACTAAAAAAGTAATTATAGCCACAGGCTCGCGACCTACGCCGTTGCCTGGGGTAGAGATAGACATGCAGCGCATCATCACCTCTACAGAAGCACTCGAGATAAAAGCGCTACCAAAGTCTATGATTATCATTGGGGCAGGGGTAATTTCGTCTGAGCTTGGCTCAGTCTATGCGCGCCTAGGTACAGAAGTTACCATGATAGAGTACCTTGATGGCATGATACCTATGATGGATAAAACCATGGGCAAAGAGCTACAAAAGGCACTCAAAAAACTAGGCATGAAGTTCGCCTTCAACCATAAAGTTACTTCTGTGGTGAACAAGGGAGATAATGTAAGTGTAACCGCCGAGAACAAAAAAGGAGAGCAGGTAAATTTTGAAGCTGAATACTGTCTGGTAGCTATTGGCAGGCGTGCCTACACTAATGCTTTAGGGCTAGAAAATATAGGGCTAAGTACGGATAAACAAGGACGCATAGACGTAAATGAGCATTTAGAAACCTCCGTGGAAGGGGTCTATGCCATCGGTGATGTCATCAAAGGGGCGATGCTAGCACACAAAGCCGAAGAAGAGGGTACGTATGTAGCAGAGGTCATTGCTGGACAAAAACCACATATCAATTACTTGCTCATTCCAGGGGTAGTTTATACTTGGCCCGAAGTAGCAAGCGTAGGGCATACCGAAGAAGAGCTCAAAAATCTTGGCAAGGCATATAAAGTGGGTTCTTTCCCCTTTAAGGCATTGGGGCGTGCACGCGCAAGTATGGATACAGACGGGCTAGTGAAAGTATTGGCGGACAAAACAACCGACGAAATTTTGGGTGTACATATCATTGGTGCACGTGCTGCTGATATGATTGCCTCTGCCGTAACCGCTATGGAGTTTAGAGCTTCTGCCGAAGACGTGGCGCGCATGTCGCACGCACACCCTACCTACATGGAAGCCGTCAAAGAAGCTTGTCTTGCTGCTACTGAAAATCGTGCCTTGCACATCTAATTCTGAAAAAAAATAGATCATAAATAAAACCCACTCAATAGTGGGTTTTATTTATTTACATAAAAAAAAGCATGATATTTGTTAATATTTAAACTATTTATTACTTTGCTCTAGATTTCATTTTTTTGTATTAATTTAGACAATTAAAATAAAAAAAAACTAAAAGACATTAAGCAAAATACGATAAATTATCAGTATTTCACCTTATTACTCCATCATCATGGCAAAATTGAAAAATATTATTAAGCAACTTTCCAACGAAGACTATGAACGTATCTATAAGCATCTGGTAGAAAGTAATGCTGAAAAATCGGCGTTTTTGCTTAAATTTATGCACCAAGAGCAACTCTCTGACAACAAAATCATGGACGAGCTCAACGTAAATACCAACGCCTATTATACCCTGCGCTCGAGGCTTAACCAAAAAATTGAAGAATATCTTTTAGAGCAAATTGAAAGCCCACGCACCGACCTACTCCGAAAAGTAGCTAACATTAACGAAATTGTGTTCACTAAGAAGAGAACTATTGCCATCACTACACTCAAAAAACTTGAAAAAGAACTCATAGAATACGATTTATCTAACGAATTGATGCTGGTCTATAAAACACTCAAAAAACTACACGTCAATACTCAAGATTATTTTGAATACTCTCAATCTTACAACCGACACGTAGCCTACACCCTAGATGTGGACCAAGTAGAAAGCTTCATGGCAGAATACTTCAAAAAATATGGGGTGTATAGCTTCACAGATGATGATACTGACAAACTAGAACTTAGTTTGCTCAATAAGGAAATTAGCAAAATCTGCAAAAAATATGACTCTCACCGCTTGTATGTCTATCAAAGTTGCGTAAACGTGTTTCATAGGCTTTTTGTAGAAGCCGAAGACGAATTGCTTGATGAGAGTATAGAACCTATTGAGGACATTTTTGACAAAGTAGAGAAGATTTTTGATGACTTTGCCCAAGATACTATTTATTTTCACTTACGCGTAGTGCTTGAGTTTCTTAGATTAGAATATTACAACCATTACCGCCTCTACCGCAAAGCCGAGAGGTATTTTGATGAAGTAAATGACTCTATCGGTAGCTTGCTTTCTAGCTACAATACACATACCTATGCCTCACGCTTTTTGTTTACCAAATTAGAGCGACACCTTCGCCTAAATACTCAAGAAGATTTGTATGAAGAGAATCAAGGGCTTTTCCACGATTTTGAGCCAGACCCTCAGAATATTCCTCAATACGTAAGTTATGTCTGCTATCGTGCTATCTCCCAATATTATGCAGGTAAATACGAAGAAGCCATCAAATGGCTCAACAAGCTACTCAACGAAATCAGCCTCAAACGTTTTCCCTATGTACATTTAGAGATTAAGTTGTTCTTAGCAATACAGTATGGCATCATGAAAGATACCGAGCTACTTGGGCAGCTTACCAACAGCATTCAGCGACAAATCAGGCTGCTAGGCAAAGAAACTTGTATTCATGTAGTATTATTTATTAAAATTCTCAAAATAGCCAGCTCGAGCAGCCGCTCAGAACGTGCCACCAAGATAGAAGGCTATCTTGATAAGCTCAAAAAAACCAATATGCCCACAGGGTTTTGCCTTGTGAAATACCTCAAACTTGATGAGGACTTTACAAAAAGAGTGCTTTAAAGTTGTGAATTAGCTGGGAGGCTCGACAATTTTATGCACACAAAACCTTAGCATAGACTTTAGTTTGTCATTTTGGACAGGCTAAAGTGTGCTGGGTTTATCGCTTCAATAATTGGCTCACTTTGAGTGAAACGTCTAAAAATAAGATTTTTAAGTTGGCATTGCGCTCGAGGTGATGAAGTGCCTCGTTGAAAAGTGCAAAGAGTGGCTCAATACGAAATACTTCCACAGTTTTGGAAAGGCCTTCAATAAACCTAAGTTGCGCACCGCTTTGCCTGAGTATGCTTGTGCTTTGGCTATGAAACAACAACACCTCTCTGAATATACCTAGCCCATACTCAAAAATAGCTTTTTGCATTTCTTTCTTTGCACCATTAAATTCATCACCACGTTTCACTAAGGCAGCAATGTCTATCTTATAAATCTCTCTGAACCAATCTCTAAAAAATAGAAACACAGAATCATCGGTATTGCCCATAAGCTGTAGAGCAAGGTGCATATTGCCATCTGCCAAGTATGCCACTTCTTTGATTTTATCTGTATCCGAAGAGCTAGTACTGTGCTGCGTAAGGTAGGCTACTATGTCATCATCTGAAAAAGGAGGAACTCGCACAAGTTGTACCCTTGAGCGAATAGTAGTAAGCAGTTGTTTTTCATCTTGTGCTACTAATAAGAAGATAGTGAAAGCGGGTGGTTCTTCAAGGATTTTGAGCAACGCATTGGCAGCTGGCCCACGCATAAGCTCAGGAAGCCAGATTATCATCACTTTGTATTGGCTTTCATAGGTTTTGAGGGCAAGAGTACGAATCACTCGGCGACTTTCCTCTACAGGGATATTTGCTTGCTTATTTTCTGCTCCAATTGCCTCTAGCCAATCTGAAAGAGAAGGAAATGGATTTTCTAGCAGAAATTTTCGCCATTCTTTGATAAACTCATCGCTGGTAGGTTTTGAGCTTGCCTGTGGCGTTTTGGCAATAGGAAATACAAAGTGTAAATCTGGGTGAATGATTTTTTTGTACTTGTAGCAAGACGCACAGTTGCCACAGCTATCGTGTTCAGTGGGCTGCTCGCATTGCAAGCGTTGTGCTATTGCCAAAGCAAGCAAAAGATGAGCACTGCCCTCTGCCCCTACCAGAAGCTGGGCGTGGGGTATCCTGCCAAGCCGAATGAGCGAAGTAAGCTGGTGTTTGAGTGCTTGATGCCCAGGTATATCTTTGAATTGCACAAGTGATGGCGTTTTTTAGTGAACATTCTGTCAGTTTACACAAAGTTAGCCAATAAAAAGGCTTTTTACTAGCTATGGTTCAGTAATTTTTGGTAGGTGGGGTAGCCCAAAAAATGTATGTTAGTTAGCTAGTTTCTTTGCTAAGTCTTCACAAAACTCTTTTTCTCTTTTGTAGATTTCTAGTGTGATTTGTCCAGCCATATCGAAGCTGTTAGCGTTTTGGTCTTTGTAGATACAGCGGAGTATATGAGCCAATTCTTGCCATAATGCGGCAAGATGCTGCATTTTTTTGCTATCTATCTCAGCAAGAAAAGTCAAGTATTCACTTGCTTCTTCCAAGAAATCAGCATACAGCTTGCGGAAAGCACCTCCTCCTGTGCCACGTTTTTCTATAGCTTGGTAGCCAAAACGAGCAGCATAGTCCCAGTCGCTTGCCTCGTCCCAATAAGGTAAGTCATCTGCTAATTGCGCAAGTGCACTCAGTCCTACGTGAGGGGCAGGGTGGTGCATCATCTCTTGTAGCATAGTCTGGAGGGCTTTTCTGAAAGTGTTGGGCGTAAGCTGTGGCTCAATAGGGGGTACAGCTGCCCAGTGATAAGGCTTCATCATAGGTAGTACAGTATGCTGCATGGCTTGCTCTAAAGTTTGGTAGCTTATCTCTTGGAGTTCTTCGGAGATAATATCGGCAATGATTACTTGTTTTGCTACGGGTTCAAAACCAACTATGGCAATGCCGTGTCCAGGAAAATTGGCAGGCGTATAGTAAGGTAAGTTGAGGATATTGGTCTGTGCTAAAATGGGCTGTTGGTGCATAAGGCTTTTTTCCATCTTCCCGATGTCCCAGGTGCCTACCCAATCAAGAGGGTAGCCAATGTTGGCAAAAAACTTTTCTTCAAATACGCCCGCACGCCCATTAAATAGGCGTGTAGGACTAGCACTTTCATCAAGCCAATAAACAAAGCCCAAGCCACTACCCAAGCCAAATATAAGTGCTTCACTCCAATCTGTGCCATAGTAGCGCAATACATTTTTGATACTTGTAGAAGAGCAGTGTTGCCCTAATTGGTGCTGAAAATCTAATTGTATGCAAGCCATAATGTTTACTTTATTTCAAATATACTATTTTTTCTTTAAAAATTGAAATTATTAATTGTCATTTTAATTGGCAAGTTTGCGTTCAAAAGGAAGATTTATTCATGAATTTTTGTTTACTTTGTAGGCAAATGCTTGTCCAAAAATGACCCATGACAAAATACCTCAATATCTTCTTAGGAAAAACCGATGCTGACTCTAAACAAACCACCTTGCAGTTTCAGTATCGCTACTGGCTTGTGCTAGTAGTTACAGCATTTTTATTTTATGCTAGTTACTCGCTGCTTATCTCTACCCTCAACAAACAAGCAAACTTTGTCAGTCAAATCAATGCCATTGGTAAGCAAAATACACTTAGCCAAGAAATAGCCAAGCAGACGCTCATGCTGCGCTACTGCGACAGCAAGAGCAGGTGTGAGGGATACATCAAAGACCTAGCACAAACCCTGACTAGGTTCATAGCTAATGAGAAGCAGCTCCTCAAGAACTACGAACAGCTCAAAGTTGAGGGCGTGCAAAATGTAATCATAGATTCTCTTATTCTGAATAACCACGAGGTTTCGTTTAGGCAAATTGTAGAGGCTTGCAATAGACTTATAGAGCTGAAAGGAAGAATCAGTCAAAATCCCGCACAGGCAGTTACCTACCAAAACAGTATTTTGCTCAACACACAAAAATTAATTTTTAGAGAGCAAGTACTTACACTTAACCTAAGCCAAGTAGCCAAACTCTATGACGAAGAAGCGCAGGCTTACATCAAACGTATCAAAGTCTATCAGGGCATTGTGCTGGGGTTGGCGTTTTTGATGCTTGCCGTAGAAGCCTTCATCTTGTTTCCGCAAATTGTACGAAAAATTAAATTTTACTTGCAAGACCTCGAGGAAGCACACCAAATAGAGCAAAATAAAAATCAAGAAATCTTAGAAACCAACCGCGAACTGCACCGCATTAAAGAAAAAGAACGCCGTGATGCCGAAGCACTCAAAGAAAACCACGAAGTACTGCTCAAAATCAAAGAAGAACTCATACACTCTAACCAAGAACTGATAGAAAAAAATAAACGATTAGAACAAACCGATGCCATCATCAGAACCAACAAAGAACTCGAGGCAGCACGCTATTTTGATAAATCTATCAACCTTTTTTCGGATATTATGCGCTGGCGAAATGACCAAAACCTCTTCTCTTGGTCTGAAAAACTACTCAATGAACTTACCCCCTACATAGAGGCTTATCAAGGGGTACTCTATGCCTACGACCCCGACAAAGACATGCTCATGCTCACAGGAGGTTATGCCATTGAAAATATCTATGAAAGCGACCGCCTCGAGATAGAAGTTGGCGACCAATTTGTGGGGCAAGCTGCCAAAAGCCGCAAAGCCATCTTACTCAATCAACTCAACGGGCATAGCCAACGCTACCAACTCCAAACTGCCACACAACTGGTAGAACCACTTGCGCTCTATGTGTTGCCGCTTATCTATAACGACCAACTAGCGGGAGTGCTGGAGATAAGCAGCACACATACATTTGAGCAAAAACACCTTCAACTTTTAGAAAAAATGGCAACCAATATAGCCGCTCACCTCAATGCCCTCCAAGACCAAAAGCGTATCAATCAGCTTTTTGCTGACTCTCAATTGGCACAAAAACAACTCCGACAAAGCCTCAGAAAGATTCGTGAGAACGAAGAACGCTTCCGAAAACTCTCCGAAGTAACCCAAGAGGGCTTACTATTTCTGAACAATCTCCAAATAAAAGATGCCAACTCAGTACTTGTAAAGATGATGGGCTATGATGAAGCAGAAGAACTCATAGGCAATCCTTATATTCAACTCATTGCACCTCAATACCGATTTGAGATAGAAGACAAAAAAATGCTGGAGGACGGTAGCGTACACGAAACAATGGCTATGAAGCAAAATACTGAAACCTTCCCCATAGAAATCCAATCTAGGGAGGTAACTTATGAGGGTGAAACACTCCGCGTACTTTCTATCAGAGATATTACCGAAAAGAAAAAAACCGAGCAGCAACTCAAAGAAGCCAACCGAATTGCAAGCCTCGTTACAGAGCTGGAGAAAAAAAATAAAGACATCACCTCAAGTATTGAGTATGCACAGCGTATCCAAGAAGCAATCCTGCCTAGTGAAAAACTCATTGGGAAAGGATTTTTGCAGCATTTTGTGATGTATATTCCCAAAGATATTGTGAGTGGTGATTTTTACTGGTTTGCCGAGAAAAATGAACACGCCCTCATTGCAGCAGTTGATTGTACGGGGCATGGGGTGCCAGGCGCATTTATGTCTATCATTGGTTATTCTAATCTCAACCAGATTGTAATAGAGCAGGGCATCACCCAGCCCGATGTCATTCTGACAGAATTGGACCAAGAAGTAGCTCAGGTACTCAGACAAAAAGAAGAAAACTCTCAAAGCCGCGACGGCATGGATATAGCACTCTGCTCGCTCAATATCTTCGAGAAAACACTAAGCTATGCAGGGGCTTATCGCCCTTTGATTTTGATAAGAGATAACGCACTGATTGAGTTCAAAGGTAATCCTTACCCCATAGGAGGCAATTTTAAATACAAAAAGGCCAAGCACTTCACAAGCCACAACCTCAAACTGCAAGAAGGCGACACATTGTATATTTTCTCTGATGGCTACCCCGACCAGTTTGGAGGAGCAGAAAACCGCAAGTTTACTACCAAACGCTTCAAAAACCTACTCCTTGAGATTCAACCTGCTTCGCTTGACGAACAGAGGAACATTCTTTTACAAACTTTTCAAGACTGGAAAGGAGGCTACAAGCAGATGGACGACATCTTGATTATAGGCTTGAGGTTTTAGGAAAAAGCTCCTCATTGCTGAGAGGATAGCCCCCTGAATCTTTTTAAAGGGCAATTGAAGACAGATGTTTATAACTTATCGCTCTCTCAGCAAGGCTCTTTTTTTCTCAAATTGCTGAATGGTAATCTCACAAATGGTATTGAGCGATTGCCCTAGCTCTTCCGAAAACTCTTTTCCATATAGCGCACGGTCTATTTTTTTGAGGGCACTGGCTAGGTCTTGGTTGGGAATGGTATGGATAATTTCTTTGGAGGTAAAGCTACTAAAAGGTTTTTCTACGAGATATTCCATTTGTTTTTTCCAGATACTAATGATTTTCTCGATGTCGGTGATGTTCTCTCTGTTTTCAATTCGTGTAGAAAGCCTGTTAAAATCATTTAAAAAAATCTGGTGGCGTGTGCGAAACTGAAACATAACATATACTTTACTGATGCGCTTGCCAAGCAAACCCCAGATAAGAATAATGATAAGAATAAATCCTATAATACTGGTAATCATCAGAGGATAATTAAAATATACTGGTAGTGGGCTAGAGCCTGTATCACTGGCAAAATCTAGCTTCTCGAGGGGCTGTGCTACTACCTCTTTCAAAATGATAGAGTCTAATGCTGTAAAAGTAGCCACTGAATCTCCCTCATTGAGTACAAACACAGGTACTTGCAAGCTGTAAGAGGGGAAAATATCAAAAAGTGTGAGTTCATACAAGGCACTGTCTAGGCTGTGGGTAGCATTGCTTTGTGTGGAGAAATATTGCTTACTGAGGACTTGGTAAGGGCTAAAATCATAGCTTGAATCTGGGAAAATCACTTGTAGATTTTCGGGGTGATAAAAACTAAGTGCATACAATACGCGCTCTCCTAGGGCAATGGTGTCTTTCAGAAAAACCCCTTTAGGTTTGCCAATTATAAGGCTATCTGCCGTGCTGTTCTGCCCTTGTGCATAGCAGGCAATCAATAGTGAAAAGCAGCATAAGAGGCAATAGTTTATTTTGAAATACTTATTTGCTATGTACATTTTTGTTTCTGATTTTGAAAAGTTTTACGAGCTGTGGCACAAAATCTTGGTTGGTCTGTACTTGCAGGTAGTTGGCGTGGTATTTACGGCAGAAGTTTTCTAAATCTTCTTGATTGAGGCTAATTCTTGCCTTAAAACCTCTCTGAAAACTCAGAGAAGAGGTATTGACCCACTGCTGGGTATAGGTTTCTTTGTCAAAGATAGGCACAAGCCCTAGTTTGGGTAGGCGTGTTTCTTTGGGGTGAACAAGGTGAATGACTATCAAATCGTGCTTGCGTGCCAGTGATTTGAGCGATTCTTCATAGCCTTCATCTAAGAAATCAGAAACCAAGATAACAATGCTTCGGCGTTTAATGAGGTTGAGGGCATAATGGTTGAGGGCGTTGAGGTCGGTGAGTGAAGATTGCGGCACTAGCCTGAAGAGATTGAGCATAATCTCATAGGCTTTTTTCATTCCTTTGTCGGGCTTTATGTATTTTTCTTTGCAATCGCTGTAGCAAATTAAGCCCACCTCGCTTGCTTCTTTGATGGCAGAGAGTGCCAATACACTGCAAATTTCTTTACCTATATAGAGTTTGCTGTCTTTTTCACTTCCAAAATTTTGAGAATCGCTCACATCAAGCAAGAAAAAAACAGTTTGTTCCTTTTCTTCTTTGAATACTTTGATGAAGGTCTCGTCGCCTTTGGCACTTACGTGCCAGTCTATTCTTCTTACATCATCGCCATACTGGTAAGCACGCACGTCATCAAACTCTAGCCCTGACCCCTTAAAGACAGAACTGAAGCTGCCCCTTAGCTGTGAATTGACCGCCTTGCGAATACGTATTTCGTAATTGCGTATCTTAGCGAGGACAGATTTTAGTTCTTCGTTGTTCATTGTGATTGTTTTTGCGTTTTGTTACAAAAATACCCATTCTTTGCGAAGTTAGCCAAAAAATATTTCACACCTTAGTTTGCTGCACATACTTCCATATTTCAGGAAAGAAGCCCAAAAAGTCATCTTCAAAGGCATTAAAATCATTTTTTAGATTTTCTATGGCACTGTCCAAGTGATTGGCAAATTGTGCACGGCGATTAATGCCCTGCAAAGCACGGTGTATGCCATCTAGGTCGGCATAACGTACGAGCCAGTTTTGCTGGGTCATATTGGGTAAAAAGTTTTGAATAGCATTGGGCAAAACCCTAAGATGTGCTTCTAATATTTGATAAGTTTGTAAGGCGTGTTTTTCTAAGTCTTTTTGTGTAAGTACCTGAAAATGAATGGCTAAAAAATGGTCATAAAAAATATCTACCAATACAGGGGCATATTTTCCGAAGTCTTTTTGCAGCCTTAAAGCACTTTGTTTCACGCATGGGTGGCTATCTGTGAAATGGTCTATTTTTCTATGCAGTAAAATCCCTTGCTTGATTTCTTCTTCAAAATGTAGGTATTGTTTGCCTCTCACAAAATCTGCAATGAAGTTGCCCACCAATATTTTTTCGGAATCTTTTGAGAGGACAGTGTGGGCAAGTAGGTTCATGATTGCTTATTTAAAATCCGAGTAATTGAGAATAGCTAAATAACTAGGCAAGCAGCCCCTTTTGTTTCATCAAATCCCAAAAGCTTTGACTAGGCACTCTTCCTTGTCCTTGCTCTGATAGCTCAGGCTTGACTCTCTCCACAAAATACATATCTATTTCTCCTTTGTTTTTGGCATTGATTTTTCCTCTGTGCGTACATTCAAAAAAATCTTTTATGAGCGCATAGGTGTTTCCTGAGATATTTACTTTTGAGATTTCACCACTTGACTCCATTCTTGAGGCAGTATTGACGGTATCGCCCCATACATCATAAGCAAACTTTGATTTGCCGATTACGCCTGCTATAAGTTCGCCGCTGTTGATGCCCAGCCTTAAATCCCAATAATCTAGCCCTTGTGCTTGTCTTTTAGCTTTTTTCTGCTCCATAAAGCGTTGGATTTCTAAGCCTGCCAGCACGATGTCTATGGGGTTGCGTTGGTTGGCATCAGGTACACCGCCTACGGCCATGTAGGCATCACCAATGGTTTTGATTTTCTCGAGTCCGTGGCGCATCATGATTTCATCAAAGCCTGTAAAGCATTTCTCGAGTTCTCCTACTAGCTCTGTGGGGGTCATTTTCTCGGCAAAAGAAGTAAACCCTTTGAAATCCGTAAAGATTACAGAGGCAAGTTCATAGTATTTTACGGAGGCTTTGCCTTTGGTTTTTAGTTCATCGGCTACGGGTTTGGGCAGGATATTGAGGAGTAAGTTTTCTGATTTATCGCGCTCTTGTTCGGTTTTTTCTTTTTCTTGGGCAAGCAGTTGATTGGCTTTTTTCTTTTGAGTATTTCCTCTGTAGAGATTGATAGAGATAAGGGTGAGCAATACCAGCACCAACCCGCCGCCCAGCAAGAAAGTATTTTGGCGAAGCTGCTGTACTTCGAGTGCTTTGGCTTGTAGCTCTAAGGCACGCATCAGCCCTGCAATCTCGAGTTTTTTCTTATCTTCTTGCTCTTGCAGGAGTGCTAGTTCGCGGTCTTGTTGGTCTAGTTCTCCAGCCAAGCCTGCATTGTTGGTAATGCGTGTTTCGGTTTCGGAGTAGATGTCTTCTGTGGCATTTTCGCTTGTTTTGAGGTCAGTACTCAAGTTGGCACGTAGGTTTTTAGAGATTACATTTACTTCTAATTGTTGTTTGCGAGAGCTAATATTGAGGAGTTCTTCTTTGGTAGTTTGAAGGACTTTTTGGATTTGTGTACGCTCTACCCCTTCCCAGTTAATGCTATCTGTGGTAAGTAAATCTTTCATTTGTTCTAATTTTTGCTCTAGGGTTTGTGCATTGGTAAAGAAACTTATGCCACAAAAAAGCAGAAGGAAAAGAAAATTATTTTTTTGATGAAAGGTATAATTCATTTGAGTTAGCATTAGGGTTATGTGGTAATCAGCATAAGATAAGTTTTGTCCTATGGGTACGAGAAATCACCTTGTACAGTACATTTAGTTGTGTGCTGTACCTTATTGTTTACGTCTAATAGGTCAGTTACGTAACAGCTCTTTGTAGGCTTTAACGCATCATTAATAATGGGTTGGAGCTTGATAGCATCAATTGTTTTTTACAAAAAACATTTCTACTTCTCCTTTTCCTTTCACTTCAATATATCCTCTTGACTCGGAATCAAATTTTGTTTTGACCAGTTCACGTGTTTGTGCAGAGATATTTACTTTACCTACCTCTCCATTGGTTTCTAAGCGGCTGGCTAGGTTTACGGTGTCGCCCCAGATGTCGTAGGCAAATTTTTTCTTACCTACTACACCTGCAATTACTTTGCCCGTATGTATGCCCATTCTACATTCAAAATAAGGTTTTTTTTCGGCTATTTTTTGCATTTTGAGAGTTTCCATAAAGGCTTGAATTTCTAAGCCTGCTTTTACAGCATCTTCGGGGTTGGTGGCATTGGCATTGGGCAGGCCTCCCACACACATGTAAGCATCACCAATGGTTTTGATGCGCTCCATGTTGTGTTTTTCTACAATTTCATCAAAGGCAGTGAAGCAGCGGTTCAGTTCTTCGATTAAATCTTCTGGACTCATGCTTTCTGCTACTTCTGTGAAGCCTTTGAAATCTGTAAAAAGTACTGTGGCCTGTTCGTAAGCCTGTGGAGTAGCTTTGCCATTTTGCTTGAGTTCTTTGGCAGTTTGAGCGGGTAAGATATTGAGTAAGAGTTTTTCAGATTCTTGTTGCTCTTTTTCTATGCGGTTTTTTTGTCGTTCTATTTCTTCTTTTTGGGCTTCTATTTCTTCTTTTTGCTGTTGTATCTCTTCTAGGTTTTCTGAGAGTACATTTTTTTGCCTGTTGATGATGATTCTATCTCTATAAAAGATGACAGAAGCAATGAGCAAGCCCAATGCTACAGAGATAGCAAAAAGAGCAAGGTATAAGTTTTGGCGTGCTTTGGCTTCAGCAAGTTGCTTTTCAGATTCTATCAATGCGATTTTGCGCTCAGCGAGGAGTTTTTCTTTGGCACGCAGCGAGTCTTTTTCTATGATGGTGAGGTTGAGGGCTTGGATTTCACTTTCCACCTTTTCTTTTTCAGTTTCGTAGCTAGTTTTAAGATTTTGGTAATCTATTTTATTTTCATCTAGTTTCCTCTCGAGGGCTGCTATGTAGTTGCGTAAGATTTTGATTTGGTCTTCACTTTTTTGATTTGAGTTGGCTACTTTTTCAATGAACTGTTCTTGTGCTTGTTCAGATTTAAAACGCCGTGCAAGTAATTTGCCCGTACCTTGTTTGGTTTCATTTTCCTCAGTGCGGTTTTTGCGCTCTCGCTTTGTTTCTTTCTTTGAGGTGGTAGCATTATCTTCAGAGTCTTTACCCTCTTCTTTTCGTCTTACGAGTAAATCAGTAATTTTTTTGTCTTTATTGTCCTCTTCTTCTTTTACTGATGCCGTGAGCGGTGGGGCAGCCCCTGCAATGAGTGAAGGGGCAGGGCTAATGCCTGCTCGGGTCATGGCAGTTTGATTGATACGATAGAGGTATTGATTGTTTTCAAAAGAGAGATTAATATGGCTGCCTTCCTCGAGCATATTATCTGCCTCAGTGATAATGAGTGTATTTGAGCCGTCTATTTTTCTGCGTATCACATCAAAAAAGGTATTGGCAGCACTCTCATCACTTACATAGAGTAAGTCCACGGGCTGTACTTGGTAATTGAACCTAAAAAAAACTGCCTTAATCTTTCTGCCCTGAATGGTCTGGTTCATACTCCACTGATTAAAAATGCTGTGGAGGGTTTTACGTTGCAATATGCCAATAGTAATGGGTTCTTGTGAGTTTTTCCATTGAATTTGGTTGGCAATTCTATAAATCATTTGCGCTCTTGTATCGTCAGTTTGGGCTTGGAGCGTTGCAAAATTTCCATAAAATGCACTTATCAATACAAGCAGTAAAAAAAATTTGAATTTCATGGTCGTTAAGTTTTTCATAAAAATAGACAAAAAATTATGCTTGCAAAAGAGATTGTGTTATTTTAGTGATGGATTCAAAAATAGAACAAAGCCTTTAATTAATTAAAGCATTGACTTTCATCTGATTAGAACCAAGTAACTTAGTACTCGTCGCTTACACAGAATAATTCTTTGTCTGTTACTTTCTAGGGGTTGTTCAGTTGCCTAATGCACCCAAGCCCAATGTCTAAAAAGCATCAGTGGAGATTTAGTTTAAATTTATACGCTTTCCTTCTCAAGCTCGTGCCAAGCCAAGCCACTTGCCCCGAGTACAGCCGCATTACGGTGCTGAAGTTCAGACATCATGAGTTTAACTGTACCTTTAAAAGGGCCAAAAAGATTCTGCTCCATGTAGCGTAAGGTAGGTTCAAAAATCAAATCTTTGGCATTCGCCAAGCCTCCAAAAAGGATAATTGCCTCAGGGCTTGTAATCAATACAGTATCTGCCAGTTTGATACCAAGAATTTCACCAGTATATTCAAAGGCTTCTAGGGCAATTTTATCACCTTTTAGGGCCGCCTGTGTGATGCGTTCACCTGTGAGTTCGCTTTGGCTCACATCTCTCAGTTCGCTCTTTACGAGAGAGTCAGCAAGGAGTTTAGAAACTGAGCGGCGGATACCTGTAACCGAAACATAGGCTTCCAAACAGCCTCTTCGCCCATCTCCACAGATTCTTCCATCAGTTTTTACGATAAGGTGTCCCATCTCGCCTGCAAAGCCGCTGTGTCCATAGACTACTTCTCCATTGACTACAATGCCACTGCCTAGCCCTGTGCCAAGTGTGATAAGAATAAAGTTTTTCATGCCTCTTGCTGCACCAAACTTCATCTCGCCCATGGCTGCTGCATTGGCATCATTGGTAATGACTGCGGGGAGTTTATACTGCTTTCGGAGTAATTCTACCAGGTTTACTATCCCGCCCCATTTCAGATTAGGTGGATTCTCTACTGTACCTCTGAAATAGTTACCATTGGGTGCGCCTATGCCAATCCCTTTGACTGTTACCTTGTCTTGTACCTCTAGTGTGAGTGCATCAATGGCATCATAAAGACGTGGTAGATAATTGGTAACGTGTGCTTCGGCGTGGGTCATAAACTGAGATTCTGCCAAGATATTTCCTTCTCTATCCACAAAGCCAAAAGTAGTGGTAGTGCCTCCAATGTCTATGCCTAAGGTTACATCAATTTTTGTCATATTGTTTTGTGTTTTATTGTAAAGTAAAGAAAACTAAATAAGGTGAATAGTTACTTTTTGTAAGACACTCATTATTAACTAGTTATAAATAATAACTTGATAATTAATAACCAATCTCTTGCTAAAAGTATTGGATAAAAAAAATAGCCCTGAGTTCGATGCCAAATATGCAACATAAATTTAAAAATATCTTTCTGCAAAATCATTGATTTTGTTTTTTTCTGTAAATTCTTGCGTATTTTAGCTTCAGATATAATTTTTTGTAGATTAATAAGCCAAATTAAGTAAGTTTTTGTCTTATTTGCAACAGTAAGTATTGTATCATAGGCAATTGAACGAGGTCATAGTGAGCAAAATAAAATAATCAATTGATTTTCAATGCTTTACCAAATACAGTAAGTTCAATAAATAAATCTCCATACATTAGCCCAAAAATGACACACTAGAAAATTAATTACCTATAATTTAAAAACTGCTTTTATTTCATGAAACTAGATGTTAGCCTTCTCAAATCTGTACTCACAATCTATGATGAACTCCAAAACAATGGAATCTATCTTGTGTATTTAGGTGTATTTAGCCACGACATTACCAAAATGTTTACCTCTATGGCAGAAGATGATATGGAAAGTAAGGGAGAGGCATTATCTATTAAAAAAAGAGTGTATCACGTCATGGTTGAAACTCTCCAGAACATGAATAGGCACTCAGACGAAATCGCCTCAGACATGAACACAGGCAGGGGGCTATTTATGATAGGCAGAAAGAGTGATGCTTATTATGTTATCACTTCTAACAAAGTTTCAAAAGAAAAGAAAGAAAGCCTGGAGGCAGCACTCATAGAAATTAATCAATCCTCGCCCGAAGACCTCCGTAAAATGTACCTCAAGCAAATCAAACACGGTAAACTCTCCGAAAAGGGAGGGGCAGGACTAGGATTGATTGATATAGCGCGCAAAACAAGTGGCTCTCACGACTATCAGTTTATTCCTTTTGATGATGATAATTATTTTTTTATTCTCAAAGTAGAAATAGATACCAAGGCAATCAAAGAAGCCAAGGAAAGAGAAGACCAAGCTGAACACGAAAAAGAGGCTCAAAGCAAAGAAGAAGAAGCAGACAGCCACTCGCCCGCTACTCTCAGCGAAGCCCAAGAAGATGAGGACATCTTCTTGAGCACAGAAAAAAAACAAACCAATCAAGAAAAAGATAATCCCAAAGAATAAAACTAATAAAAACAAAATACTACGCTTGCCCTTAAATATTCTCAAAAAAACCATTCAATAAATCATGAAAAAGCTCAGAGGTTGCCTTTCAGGTTGTTTCACGCTTATCTTAGTCATTGTGGTTGCGGCTTTTGTGCTAGGCCCACGCTTAGTGGCATTCTTAGAACAGCTTGATATTGAGTTTGTAATACTTGACGAAAACGGCAATCCAATTGAAGATTCAGAGGTAATTGTCATTGAAGAAGAAAACGAAGTAGAGGTAGAAGACATAGAAGTAGAGAACATTGATGATGAGAGCAGTACAGTCAAGGTAGCCACTGCTTGCAAAACACCTACTTCAGATGCACGCTATCGCCACGACTGGGAAGACTTATCATTAAGAAAAAAATTTGCAATGCGTCTTAGTGTAGAAGGTGAAAAAAAATGCCAAGCTACCCAAAACAGAGAAAACTTTGAACCAAGCAGCTGGAACTACGAAAGTGAGTACTTCCAGCAAATATATAAAAGGGTAATTGATTTTGATGACCCAAGGATGAGTAGTTTACTTAGCCAATTCGAGAAACTCAAAAAGCAAGAAAACCTAGGCTATGCTGAATTTGCCGAAGTAATCGTTACCTTTGTGCAACACATACCTTATGTGCTAGTTCTCGATAAGCCTGTTAGGGAAGCCCTCAAAGATGGGGAGTTTTATGTCAATTATATCCAAATAGATAAAAAACCCTACACAGAAAATAAAAAATTCGGGATTCACTCGCCCATCGAGTTTTTGCATACCCAAGAAGGCGACTGCGATACCCGCACCGTGCTGCTTTATGCTATACTTTCTCACTTTGGCTATGATGTGGTCATTATCAATAACCCTGCGCACTCTATGCTAGGCATCAATCTACCTGCCACAGGCACTTATCTATCTTATCAAGGAAAAAAATATTACCTCTGGGAAACCACCAGCAGAAATTGGGTTTTAGGCAATATCACTCCTGAGAATAAGCAGGGACTGTATATTTGCCTGCCTAGTAAAAATAATTTTTAAGAACAATTGGGCAGGTAAGCTACTATTCCTTTGAGTTTCTTAACCTAAAATGAAACAGTAGCTTTTGCAAGAGTTATGTTTCTTGCGTTTTACCTTCTTGTGAGGTATTGATTTAGACAAAATTGCCAATTTCCTGCTTCAATACATTGAGCGACATTGCGCCCGACTTGCGCCATTTGCTTTCGCCTTTATCAAAAAGCATCAGTGTAGGTACGCCACGTATTTGCAGGCGTTCAGCCAATTGTGGATTTTTATCTACATCTACTTTAATCACCTTCAGCTTGCCGTCATACTCTTGGGCAAGGTTTTCTAATACGGGGCTCATCATTTTAC
>CAYZQI010000067.1:7256-23984 GCA_964480455.1 uncultured Cytophagaceae bacterium | reverse complement strand
CAGGCACTTCTTGTGCTTGGGCTAGTGGGCTGCTCAGTATCAAAAAGAGCATGGTCAGAACACCAAGCCAGCCGATTGAGCTGTGCAGTGCTTGATTTTTTGAAAAAAATGTTAAATTGGTTTTCATACTACTACCTACATTTAAAAAAATTAATAAATAAACATATAATCCTATTCTGCATTTCGCGATGCAAGAATATTCTTCATTAGAAATAGCTTTTGCTGAGGGGGCTAAATAATAAGTTTTATTTTTATTCGTTTGTGAACGCAAAATAACAGCAAAAGGCGCATTTATTTGTTACATACAAGCTGACTACTTGCAAGATGTATGTTTTTTGCACAACTACAGCCTTTTTTTGACCGCTTTTGATGTGTTGATTGAGAAAATAATTCCTCACTTTTCCTGTGTAAGCAACTGCTGTTTGATGTTATAACACCATTTAAATAGCCTGAGAGCATAGTTTTGAGATGTGTGAATGTAAAAGTATAATTGTTTAAAGAAAAGGTTTTGAGTTAAGGTATAAAAATTATTGTCAAGACATCTTTTTCTTTTGGTATTGTGATTTTACCAGTTTTACAAGTACGAAGTACTTACATATTTTGAAAAATCATAAAAAAACTACTCCTTGAGAAGATTGGCAAGCCTGCAGCTAATATTAAATGCTGGCTTTAAAATAATAAAGTTACACTTTTAGTACAAAAGTGTAACTTTTTAAAAGTAATACTTACGTTTCGCTGATTTCGAGACCCACAAAAAACAATTTAATGGAATAAGCCTCAATACGCATTATGTTGGGTACTAATTTAAACAAAATAAATTATTTTTTAAACATTAAGAGATTCAAGATTTCAAGACTCGAGAACAGGTGAAATTTAATTCTGTATTTACCTATTCTTGAACAAAAAAACAGCGTTAAAATAATGTTTAAATCTTTTTTGCAAAATTGATTAATAGCGAAACGTGAGTAATAGTAAAATATTTAAAATTAGATATGTTTGAAATGGGTGCAAGTCAAATTTCCCTTTTTAGCCACCTCACCCCTTCCTTCTCCCCAAGAGAGGGCATAAGGAAGTCAATTTGACTTGCACCTTTTGAAATAATCTCGTTCTCACAAAAAAATCAATTCAATCCCTCTACAAAACCTTCTACAATGTCCATATTTAAAGCCTGTGGAGTTTTGGGAAGCCCAGGCATACGCATAATTGCCCCAGATACAGCCACTATAAACTCTGCCCCACTGTTAATGACTAAATCCTCTATTTGCAGTACAAAATCTCTGGCTACTCCTAGCTTAGAGGCATCATCGGAGAAAGAGTATTGTGTCTTGGCAATACAAACAGGGAAATGTGCAAAGCCAAGTTTGTTGATTTTTTGAAGCATTTTGCGTGCTTTTTTAGAGAAGGTAGCTTCTCTTGCGCCATAGATTTTTTGGGCTACTTTTTCAATCTTTACTTCAATGGCATCTTCGTCTTGATAGGTAAATTGAAGCGGTGCGGAGGGGGTTTCTTCACAAGTTTTTACCACCAATTCGGCAAGAGCGGCTGCCCCTTCTCCCCCTTTAAGAAAGCCATTGTTGAGCGCAAAACCTACTTTTTGGGTAACACACCAATCACGCAAGTAATCAATTTCTTCTTCGGTATCAAAATGGTATTGATTGAAGGCTACAATGACTGACTGCCCGAAGCCCTGCATATTGGCAATGTGCTTGGCAAGGTTTTCAGTTCCCTTTTGTAGCCCTGCCAAGTTGGGTTGTTTGATGGTATCTTCGGCAACGCCTCCGTGTAATTTTAAGGCTTGAGAAGTAGCCACAATCACCGTAGCAGCAGGTTGCAAGCCTGCTTTTCGACATTTGATGTTCATAAACTTTTCTGCCCCAAGGTCTGCGCCAAAGCCTGCCTCAGTTACAACAAAATCTGCAAACTGAAGGGCGGTCTGGGTGGCTATCACAGAATTACAACCGTGGGCAATGTTGGCAAAAGGGCCTCCATGCACTATAGCGGGTGTATTCTCAGTGGTTTGTACGAGGTTGGGCTGTATGGCATCTTTGAGCAACACCGTGATAGCCCCTTCAAAGCCCAAGTCTTTTACAAAAACAGGCATCTGCCCTGCACGATAGCCTAGCAGAATGTTTCCAATCCGCTTTTTGAGGTCCTCGAGGTCTTTGGCAAGGCAGAGAATTGCCATAATCTCTGAGGCAGGCGTAATGTCAAAGCCTGTTTCGGTAGGGATTCCATTGGCATTGCCTCCCAGACCCGTAAGTACATAGCGCAGCGAGCGGTCATTGACATCAAGGACGCGCTTCCAAAGAACTTCGCGTAGCTGCTCGGCAGTGCCTCTGTGCTGGTACTGGTAGTTGTCTAAGAGGGCAGCTATCATATTGTTGGCAGAGGTAATAGCGTGAAAATCGCCTGTAAAGTGGAGGTTGATATTTTCCATAGGCAAGACTTGTGCATAGCCTCCCCCTGCGGCTCCCCCTTTCATACCAAAGCAAGGCCCTAGTGAAGGCTCACGCAGGGCTACAATGGCTTTTTTGCCTATTTTGGCAAGCCCCAAGCCAAGACTTACTGATGTAGTAGTTTTGCCAATGCCTGCTTTGGTGGGAGTGATGGCGGTTACTAAAATCAACTTTGCAGTAGAGGGCAGTGTACTCGTGCTGCTCTCCTCGAGGGCTAATTTAGCAATGTGCTTTCCATACGGAATCAGCGCATCTTCTGGGATATTGACTTGTGCGGCAATCTGAGCAATGGGCAGTAGCGGTGTTTCGCGTGAGATTTGTATATCTGATTTCATATAATTTTAGGTGATTTTTTGTTTGAACATTGTGAAAAGAAATCAAATTAAAAAGAAATAGTTTGAAGAAGCAAGAAATAAATGGTTGTCTGACAATTTTTGTGGAAACCTGTAGAGCGAACTTCCAGTTCGCTGATATTTATGCGCTGAATACCATCAATGCTTTTTTATGAAGCATTATCATAAAAATTGTCAGCGAATCAAATAAATCTATCCTTTTGTAAGATGGCAACTTCTATTTGTTTGTTTGAGGAGAAACTTGTAATTTAGGCTAAAATCCAAATACATCTTAATTATGAACCAATTGAAATACATTCCCAAGGCAGATTTTGAAGTAGCAGTGATAGGTGCAGGCTTTGCAGGTTTGGCTACGGCTTTTCGCCTTCTGAAAGAAAAAAGAGATAACTTTGTTATCTTTGAACGTGCAAGTGAAGTGGGTGGCACTTGGCGCGACAATATCTATCCAGGCTGTGGCTGTGATGTAGCTTCGCATTTGTACTCTTTCTCTTTTGAGCCTAATCCCAAATGGTCGCGTATGTTTTCGCGTCAGCCAGAGATTTTGACTTACTTGAAAAATTGTGTGGCAAAACACGACCTCGAGCAGTATATCTCATTCAATACAGAGATAGTCAGCACTCGTTTTGATGCTGCCAATGGTTTTTGGCAGCTTACTGACAACAAAGGCGGTATCACCACGGCACGTGTGGTTATTTCTGCCATTGGCCCACTCAATCGCCCGAGTATTCCTCAATTCAAAGGTTTATCAGATTTTCAGGGGAAAACTTTTCACTCTTCGGACTGGGACTACGGCTATGACCTTAAAAATAAAAAAGTGGCTGTAATAGGTACAGGTGCAAGTGCCATTCAGTTTATCCCTGAAATAGCCAAGGAGGTTGCCTCGCTACACGTCTTTCAGCGTACACCCGCTTGGATTATCCCTAAACCCGACAGAAAAATCACTGCTTTTGAGCAAACACTGTTTGAGAAAGCACCCATCTTTCAGCAAGCCCACCGAGGGCTAATTTATTGGCTCAATGAGCTAAAAGGATTGGGATTTATCGGTAATGAAACCATACGAACTTTTGCCGAGAAAACTTCGCGCCAGTATCTCTACAACTCCCTGCCTGACCCACGACTGAGAGAGGCTTTTACCCCTCCTTACCAATTGGGCTGCAAGCGAGTACTGATTTCTAATGATTTTTATCCTACTTTCTTGCAGCCTCACGTACACTTGGTTACGGAGGGCATCAAAGCAATCACTCCCACAGGTATCACAGACTCGCAAGGCAATGAGTATGAGGTAGATGCCATTATTTTTGGGACGGGCTTTGTAGCTTCTGAGTTTATTGGGGTGCTAAACTTTATGGGGCTAAATGGCAGAAGCCTCATGCAGGAGTGGAGTCAGAAAGGGGCAGAGGCTTATTATGGCATCACCACAGAAGGATACCCAAATTTACTCTTTTTGGTAGGACCCAATACAGGGCTGGGGCATAATTCTATCGTACACATGATAGAGTCTCAACTTAACTATGTGATGGACTACCTCAAGCTACTAGACCAAGGTGGAGCAGATGCTTACCTTGATGTGCAGCCTAAGGTACAAGAAGCCTTCAATGCCAACTTGCAAGACCGCCTTACTTCTACAGTCTGGGCATCGGGTTGCAAGAGTTGGTATCAAACCTCTAAGGGTAAAAATACAACGCTTTGGCCCGGACTAACCGTAGAATATAGACGCAAAACACGCAAAATCAACCCTTGTGATTATAGGCTTATCAAAGTGAGTGATTATCAAGGAGCGGTAGCAGTTTAGGCACTATCTAATGCAACGATTGCCGAAGCACTATCCTTCAGCTACTTGTTGTTGGCAAAGCCGAGCTTAGAATTTGTACCAAACAATAGGTTCATATCTTTGGAAGTACATCTTCAATAGCAGTGCGGTTTACCTCTTCCCAATCAGGAAGTTTGAGGGCTTTACCCAAATCTTCCTCAGATTCATCTATGGTAAAGCCTGGAGGAATGGTAGCTACTTCAAACAATACATTGCTGGGAATACGAAAATAAATAGAGCGAAAATAATTGCGGTCTTTTACTTCGGTTACAGTCATTTTGAGGGTTTCTACCAAATGAGTTCTAAGTGTTTTGAGTGCATCTTCACTTTCTACACGCCACGCTACGTGGTGTACTGTGCCAATGCCATTTTTGCCCATAGGGGCTTTTTCATCTCTGATAATACCCAAATACTGCCCTGCACCTGCCTCGCCTATTGCATACAGTAGCTCATCTTTGCTGTCTTGTGTGATTTTCTTAGCACCCAATGTATTTTCCAAAAACTCGAGAGTAGGCTCAAGTTCATATACTAGCAGTGTAACCGAGTGAATCCCTCGAATTGCCATAGTATTTGGTACTTTGGCAGTAGCCCATGGCATTCGTGTATCTTCCTCATCACTTACCAGTGCTAGTATCAGCCCCGAGGGGTCATTAAATTGAATCGTCTCTTTGCCAAAACGTACTTTTGCCTCCCAAGCAATGCCTTGCGAAGTGAGTCTATTTTTCCAAAAATCCAATGCTGTACTTGGCACAGAAAAACTGGTGATGTGTACTTGCCCCGTGCCTAATGCGCCCTTACGCACTCCCTGCCCTTTGTAAGGGAAAGTAGTCATAATTGTACCTGGTGTGCCTAGTTGATTGCCATAGTAAAAATGATAGACTTGATTATTGTCAAAATTCACTGTTTTTTTGACAAGCCGAAGTCCTAAGGTTTGAGTATAAAACTGATAGTCTTCATAGGCATCATCTACTGTAGCAGTTACATGGTGTAGCCCTTTGAGTAAGTCTTGGATATTCATAATTTTTGTTTAATTGTAGATACATTATTTACAAATACAAATGAATAGAATAAAAAGTTTAAATTTCTAATCTGCTTTCTCTTACTATCCTTTTGGCTTTTTGCCTGGGCGTCTGGCAGTTGCTAAAACCTTATTTGCTTTCTCTAATTTCTTGAGAATCATAATTTTTGCCTTTCATTTTATCCAAGCTTTTGTCAATTGCAGCAAGTGGAGCATTATTGTTTGATATATTTTTTATTGTCTTCATAATTTTCAATGATTTAAAGTTTTCGTTGAGCTAAAAAACCTTCATATTCTATATCGCTTTCAAAGTCTACAAAATCGTCACCAATCTGACCATAGAGATAAAAATCTGTTTTCATTTATCCGAGTTTTGTTTGGTTTAAATCCAACAAAAAACACCACCATTCTCTTATTTTCATTAACATTGCAAATGCTTTTTTGATTTACCAATCTTTGAGTTAGTAAAGCGTGAAAAATAACTTTGACGATTTTATTTGTTAAGTCTTTGATAATGAGAATATTAAAAAATCACATTTCACAACTTATATTTTACACTTTCCTTATGAATCCAGATGCTGTACAGTTGAGCTTTAATGCTGAAAGTTTATTTTTGTTGAATATTTGTTTGGGCTTGATTATGTTTGGGGTGGCATTGAACCTAAAACTGGCTGATTTTGAAATCATCTGGCAACAGCCCAAGGCTGTATTGCTGGGTTTATCTTCGCAGTTGTTACTTTTACCTGCCTTTACTTTTGTGTTGATTTACTTATTACAGCCTCACCCCTCAATGGCAATGGGCATGGTGCTAGTAGCTGCCTGCCCTGGGGGCAATATTTCCAATTTTATCAGCCATTTGGCGAAAGCAAATGTAGCCTTGTCGGTAAGCCTTACAAGTATTGTTACGCTACTGTGCGCTTTTACCACCCCTTTTAATTTTGTATTTTGGGGAAGCCTGCTTTCAGTACCTTCCGAGCTTTCCACACAAATTCATTTAGACTTTTGGGAGATGGTACAGACCATTGTTTTTTTGATTGTTTTGCCTGTTTTGCTGGGTAGTGGCGTGGCACGGTATACCCCTTACATTACTCAAAAGATGAAAAAACCTATTCAAACCCTTTCATTGGTGATATTTGTCGGGTTTGTATTGATTGCTTTCTACAATAATTTCAGCACCTTTTTAGATTATTTTCAATACATTTTTTTGTTGGTACTGCTTCACAACGCCCTTGCCTTATTCTTGGGTCTGGGAGTGAGTAAGTTGGGCAGGCTTGGCACAGCTGAAACCCGCACCATCATCATAGAAACAGGAATCCAGAACTCAGGCATTGCCTTGATTATCATTTTTAATTTCTTTGATGGCTTGGGAGGCATGGCATTGATAGCCGCTTGGTGGGGAATATGGCATATTATAGCAGGCTTGAGCCTTGCTTGGTTTTGGGCAAATACTTCTGAGACACTCTCTACAGAAAATAATCTTACACCTTGATTTGCTAGATAGGTTTATATTTGCTTACTTAGGCAGTGAATGAGGCAAGGAAACTAATGTTGTATTTCACTAATTTTGTGGTTCGTTTCTCACTAAGCATTTGCTATTTATGTTTTTTGGAAGACACGAACCGAAGGTTTGGAAGAAGAACTAAGATAACTAGGAGAATATAAAAAATAACTTTGGTTACTTTTACTTATAAATTACTGATAATGAGTGTTTTAAAAGTTCACAACTTACACTTTAATTAACAACTCACCATTGACAACTAACAATTAATCAACAATGCTCACAATACAAGAAACAAATTTTCAATTTCCCAACCAACTAGAATTTTATAGAGGCAAGGTAAGAGATGTGTATATTTTTGCTGACAAGCTGGTAATGATTGCTTCTGATAGAATCTCGGCTTTTGATGTCATTTTGCCACAAGCTATCCCCTACAAAGGGCAAGTGCTGAACCAACTTTCTGCTTTTTTTTTAGAAAATACCCAAGACATAGTACCCAACTGGGTGCTAGGGCAGCCCGACCCCAATGCGACTGTGGGTATCAAATGTAGCCCGCTGCCCATCGAGATGGTCATTAGAGGTTATCTGGCAGGCAGTGCTTGGCGTGCATATCAAGCGGGCCAACGCAATTTCAATGGCTACCTTCTGCCCGAAGGACTCAAAGAAAATGATGAACTGCCTAACCCCATCATCACACCCAGTACCAAAGCCCCCAAAGGGCAACATGATGAGGACATCAGCACCGAAGAAATCTTGACGCAAAAGCTGGTCAGTGCTGAGGTCTATGAGCAAGTAAGTACTTATACAAAATTACTCTTTGCATACGGGCAAAAAATAGCCCTAGAAAGGGGATTAATCTTGGCAGATACCAAGTATGAGTTTGGTACTTGGGAGGGCAAAGTCTATCTCATAGATGAAATCCATACACCCGACTCCGCACGTTATTTTGATGTGGAAGGCTTTGCCGAGCGACAGGCAAAAGGAGAGAGACAGCCGCACCGCTCCAAAGAAATGGTAAGACAATGGCTCATTGCCAACAATTTTATGGGCAAAGTAGGGGAGCAAGTCCCCGTGATGTCGCTTGAGTGGATTGATGCCGTAAGCCAAGAATACATCTCTCTTTATGAAACCCTTACAGGCAAGCCCTTTGAAAAACCACAAGCAGCAAATAGACTTGAAGTAATGGAGCGTAATATCAATACTTTTTTGATGGCGTAAAAAATCTTTTAGCCCATAACTAAACCCTTGATACAATGAAAAACATTATCTTACTCATTTTCTCTCTGTGCATTTATCAACTTGCCGCTGGGCAAAATGCAGGTAATATCAACTACCAAAATCAGGTCAGGTTTTCTGCCAATAATATCAACGTAAATTTACCCGCAGGCGCAGAGGCTGTGATAAGTGTAAAAGGACTTGCCAATGTGCAAGCAGATACTTATGTAGCAATATTTAATGTAAACCAAGTAGGCAAAACAGCTGAAGAAGCTAATACACTGATTGGAAAGCGCATTGAGCAAGCTACCAAAGCAATTCAAGCTAAAAAAGAGGTAGAAGTATATGTAGATATGATTTCGTTTGTGCCTATGTATGAGTTTGAGGTAGAGAAAAAGGTTTTTAGCAAGAACACTTACAATGAAGTGCCTAAGGGTTTTGAGCTAAAAAAGAACATTCATATCCGCTATACTGAGCCTACACTACTCAATGATTTTATCGGTATTTTGTCAAATCATGAAATCTACGACCTAGTGAGGGTAGATTATTTTTCAAGCAACCTGGAAAGTATCAAAAAAGAACTCACGAACAAAGCCAAGATAATACTCCAAGAAAAAATCAAAAACTATGAAGCACTCTTAGGGGAAAGCTTTGATAGCTATGGAAAAAGAATGGCTGATGGCTTCAGTGTAATGCTGCCTGTAGAGATGTATAAATCTTATGAAGCCTACAATAGCTCCTCGCTTACGCCCAAAAAATCTGCCAATGTCAATCAATCTGATAAAACCAGAACGCTTTATTACCAACCCATCATAGACAAAGAATTTGATTTCGTGATAAACCCTGTCATTTTAGAGCCCGTAATTCAGGTATTGTATGAAGTCAAAATAAGCATAAATAGAAATAAAAAACAGAGTCCCCAAGAAAATAAAGAGTATTACCTCATCACGCCAAGCGGCGATTTAAAGCAACTAAAATTGAATGAGTAATGCTAAAATAAAAGGTTGTCTGACAATTTTTGTGGAAATCTGTAGCTGCGGACTTCCAGTCCGCTGGCATTTATGTTCTAAACAGTATTTAGCTCATCTTATCGCACAAAATCACAAAAATTGTCAAAGAATCAAATAAAACTGCTCTTACCTTAAAACTTAGGGCTTCAATTGATAATTTGCGCTTTTTTTTGTTCCTTTGTATCAAAAAATTACCTACCATGATTTCAAAGGAACGTGCTTCTACACTTATACGAAAAAGCAATTATATCAGTAGAGATTTGAGCTGGCTGAAGTTTAACCTCAGGGTGCTTGACCAAGCCCAAGACCTACGCCGCTCTATCTTTGACCAATTGAAGTTTTTGGCAATCACTGCCTCCAATCTTGATGAGTTCTTTATGATTCGGGTAGGAAGCCTCTACAATTACCTTGACTATGGCAAAGAACGCACCGACTACTCAGGCTTACGAGAAAAGCCTTTTAGAATAATGCTTTTGAGGGAGGCTCAGTATTTTTTCCAGCTACAAAACCGATTATTTAGTGAAACAATGTCTTCCCAGTTTAAAGAAAATGGATTTTTTATCTCAAAAATTGAAGAACTGCCCCAGCCACAGCAAGAAGAAGTAGCAGAGTATTTTCTCAAAACTATTTTTCCTATGCTTACGCCTATGGCGTATGATAACTACCGCACTTTCCCAATTTTGATGAACAAAACGCTCATCTTCGGAGTCCTCACCAAGGCACTCAACCAAGGCAAAGAAGCGCACAAACTCTCTTTTGTACAGATTCCACAAAATTTGCCTCGTTTTTTTGAGGTAGAAATTGAAGACGAAACACATTTTATCCCCATAGAAGACATCATCAGATGGAAACTTCACAAACTCTACCGCAATGTAGAAATCCTCTCGGCTTGCCTCTTCCGTATTACCAGAAATGGCGACATCACCGTAGAAGAAAGTGATGATATGGAAGATGACTTCATCAACGAAATCAAAAGTAATCTTAAAAGCCGAAAAACAGGCAGGGTAGTGCGCATAGAAATTGAAAAGAATTATTCTGAAGAACTCATCAAAACACTCAAAGAAAAATGGAAACTCGACGAAGACAATATCTTCATTGCAGACAGAATGTTAGATTTTACGGGACTTTTTCAGATAGCAGGACACCCCGACTTTTGTGAATTTACCGTCCGAACGCCTGCCCCTCAGCAACCCTATGGGCTAGAAAAAAACCAAGAAGACCCACTAGAATATCTCAAACAAAAAGATGTGATATTGCATCACCCTTACAACTCTATAGAACCGCTACTCAAATTGCTAGAAAATGCTGCCGAAGACCCCAACGTGCTTTCTATCAAAATGACCATCTACAGGCTTGCCAAAAGCTCACGGGTGAGCAATGCCTTACTCAAAGCTGCCGAAAATGGTAAAAATGTATCTGCACTCTTTGAGCTGAAAGCTCGCTTTGATGAAGAAAATAATATCAGAGAAGCCGAACGCCTCCAAAAAGCAGGCTGTTTTGTGATTCACGGCATTAGTAGGTATAAAACCCATACCAAACTCTTGCTCATCGTGCGTAAAGAACCTCAAGGAATCGTAAGGTATGCTCATCTCTCAAGTGGTAATTACAATGAAAGTACCTCAAGGCTTTATACCGATATTAGTTTGCTTACTACCAATGAAATCTATTGTCAAGATGTATCTGAATTTTTTAATGCCATCACAGGGCACTCTCAGCCTGCCTTTTACCAAAGGCTCATCACAGCCCCAAAAGATATGCGCAATACGCTTATTCATTTGGTAAGAAAAGAAGCAGACAATGCCCAAAAAGGCTTAAAAAGTGGTATTGTTATCAAAATCAACTCCCTTGAAGATAGAGAACTCATTGATGAACTCTACCTCGCCTCGCAAGCAGGAGTAAAAATTCAGTTAATTGTGAGAGGAATTTGTTGCCTTAGACCACAGCGAAAAGAACTCAGCGAAAACATTACAGTACGCTCTATTGTGGGTGATTTTTTAGAACACTCACGCATTTTCTATTTCCAAAATGAAAACGAACCCAAACTCTATGCAGGCAGTGCTGATGCCATGGTGCGGAGCTTTGACCGCCGCATTGAGTCGCTTTTTGAGATTGTAGAACGGTCGCTGCGTAGCCAAGTCATCACCATTTTAGAACACAACCTGCGCGATAATATGAACAGCTACCTGATGCAAGAAAACGGAACTTATCTCAAAATAAAACCCAAAGAAGGGCAAGCACCCTTCAGTATCCATAAAGCATTTTTTGAACTCTATGAAAGAGGCGAAATTAACCAAGTAGAAGAACTTGTTTTTCAAGAACTAGAAAACCTTGTAAAGCCTATACATAGCCCTTTGCTCACAGAGCAAGACTTACTCAAGGTCAGTAATGAGTAAACAATAAACATTTGATAGCGCATACACCGATTATAACCCTTTAACCAGAGACTACCGATTGGCTACTATTTATGATTCATTAGTAATGAGTATCTTCGGTACAACAATTATTCATTTTATTTGACTTTCTTTGCTCAACTCATACTAAAATCTTAAACAAATCAGAGCGTTGGGGCAGTGCCTCATATACAATCTTGCGCTCATTCATTCTTTTGAGCAAGCTATAGTAATCTTCTGGGCTTTGTACTTCTATGCCTAGCAGGGCAGGTCCTTTTTCACGATTGGTCTTTTTAGTATATTCAAAATGCGCTATGTCGTCGGTAGGCCCAAGTACGTCCATCACAAACTCTTTCAAAGCACCTGGGCGTTGCGGAAAACGAATGATAAAATAATGCTTCAAACCTTGATGTATGAGTGAGCGTTCTTTGATTTCTTCCATACGTGTGATGTCGTTGTTGCCTCCCGAAACCACACAGACAACGGTCTTACCTTTGATTTCTTCCCTAAAATCATCTAGGGCAGCAATTGCCAAAGCACCAGCTGGCTCTACTACAATTGCATCTTCGTTGTAAAGTTTGAGAATGGTACTGCAGACCTTACCTTCTTCTACCGTAACTACTTGGTCTAGTACTTTTTGTGCAATAGAAAAATTCAATTCTCCTACCTGTGCTACCGCAGCCCCATCTACAAATTTATCAATTTTTTCTAAAATGATGACCTTGCCTGCTTTGAGCGATTGCTGCATGGCTGGTGCGCCTGCTGGCTCTACACCTATGATTTTCACCTTAGGGTTGATTTGCTTCAGGTAGCTTCCTACTCCTGAGGAAAGCCCTCCTCCCCCTACGGGCATAAAAACATAATCAATATTTTGGGGGCAATCTTCTAAAATTTCTAGCCCTACTGTGCCTTGCCCAATGATTACTTTTTCATCATTGAAAGGGTGAATGAATACAGGGTTATTTTCAGCTTCATAGATTTTAGCAGCTCGGTAGGCATCATCAAAAGTATCACCTTTCAAAATGACCTCAATGCACTCACGCCCAAACATCTTGGTCTGTTTTACTTTCTGCTCAGGCGTGGGGATAGGCATAAATATCGTTCCTTTAATGCCTAATTTACGACAAGCATAAGCTACACCTTGTGCATGATTGCCTGCACTTGCACACACAATGCCCTGCTGCCGCTGTAACTCAGGCAAAGAACTTATTTTATGATAAGCTCCGCGTAGTTTATAAGAGCGTACCACTTGCAAATCTTCTCTCTTGAAATAAATAGCTGCTTGATACTGCTCAGAGTAGTTGAGATTGAGCTGCAAAGGAGTGCGGGTTACTACTTTCTTCAAGGTCTGATAGGCTTTGATAATGGCTGTTACTGAGGGCAATACTGGACTTGGAATTGTATTTTGGGTTTTCATGATTCCACACGTAATATTATTTTCAAATGATTCATTCTTGATATATATTCTTCTTTAAGTCTATCATTCCCTTGGTGATTTTGAAGGTTTGAAGAATAATATTTCAAAATTAGTTAATCTTGCTTAAAAAAAGAAGTTAGGAAGTTTAAATTGTAGATTATGTGAGCTGTTGAGTATTCTCTGCTGTAAATAGTTGGCGATTACTCAATTTTAGACTGACAAGTTTAAAGTCCTTTTTACTGTTAAAATTTAGCAATCCAGAAAGCCTAATTTTGGGTATCAGTCTATCTTTATACACTAACCTATTATTTTTGAGTACCTAAATAAGCTCTGAATTTTTCTTAAAATATATTTCATTCGCCCAGAAAAAAAACTTAAATTGAATCTCAGTATAACTATTACTCCGAAAAGAACGCACAACATTGTCAAGAACTGAAAACGAGTAATAAATTGCTATTTATCAATAATTCATCAATCCAAACTACAAAAATTATGAAAAAGCTATTCCATTATTTCTTTTGGTGCTTTGCTTTATTGGTATATTTGCCTGATGTTGGCTTGGCTCAAGATTACGTAAGAGATGAGGGCAGCTATCTAAGTTCCGAAGAGGAAGACATTTTATCCTCTAAACTTCGCAATTACCAACAAAAAACCTCCAACGAGGTGGCCATCCGAACCGTCTATTCTCTCAAAGGGCAAGTCATTGAAGAATATGCCAACGAACTTTTTAAAGAACTAAAACTAGGAAAAAAAGGGCAAGACAATGGCGTTTTGATATTACTTGCTAAAAAAGAAAGAAAAATCCGCATTGAGGTAGGCTATGGCTTAGAAGCTGCGCTTACAGACCTAGAAGCTAGTAGAATTATTGAGGTTCTTTTAAAGCCTGCTATCAGAAGAAACCAAACTTTTCAAGGTTTAGAAAAAAGCTGTAACCAAATCTTCAAATTACTAGACGAAGACCCTACAACAAACATAGAAAGAAAACCTATTGACCTCTTGACCGACTTGGTGAGTTCGTACAGTTTTATGCTTGATGCTACTGACCAAGTATTTAGCTCCAGAGAAGTAAAAAGAATAAACCTTGATTTAGAAAAATATGCACAAACCACAGGAAATTACATTTTTGTAATGACCAGCGAACAGTTTTATGTTCAAGTAGATGATGTATGGAAAGCTGCCAAAGCAACCTACCCTCAAGCCAAAAATTACAGCCTACTACTTCTACGACCTTATGTAGGTGGAGGACACTGTGGCAGTTGTAAGATGAATAAGTTAAGTGCTCATCTTCATATGAAGTGGAGGGCTACTTCGTTTGATACTCACCACTCTGAAGAGTTACAAAAAAGGTTTGAAAATGCTGTATTCAATTATTACTTTGAGGGGCTAAATCCTTATGGTAAAACTTGGTTTTATGCAGGCTTACAGCGTAGCCTTTATCTATTGAAAGCAGCCCAAGACACCCCCCTCGAGCTTGAAGACATAAAACCCTCTTTCTGGTACGCCCGCGGAAATTACTTTTTTGTTAGTCTTATTTTACCGCTCTTATCATTTGCCTTTGTTGTTATCCTAATTGTAATTATTGCTATTAAGAACCAAGCATCTAACAGAAGCACTAAACCAACTAGATACAAACCACCAAAAAATAATCCACTGAGCAGCAGTAGAAGCAGTTATGGCAGTTATACAAATCACGGACATCAAGACAACTATGGAGGGGGCGGAGGTAGTAGCTATGATAGTGGAAGTGGATACAGCGATAGTGGGGGCAGCTCGTCAGATGGAGGTAGTTTTGGAGGAGGCGACTCTGGAGGCGGAGGTGCAAGTGATGATTATTGATTGGATTGATACAATAAGGTTTCACAAAGAGAAGTTTGTCTGCTCCATCTGTGAAACCTTACTTGTTTGCTTTGGCTTATAAAGATAAGTTAAAGCATTTTATTGTCCTTGCCCCAGCGAGAAGCTTGGTGTGCCATCAAAAGTACATAAGTTTTCGGTTTTGATGATGTCAAAACCTGCTTTATCTACTACTCCCATCAGGGCGATGATGTCTGCATTAGTAATAGTAGCTTCATCGGGCTTTTGGAAGCGGCAACGCCAGTGGTCAGTACAGAAAGTTTCGGGGAAGCCATTAGGATACACTTTTAATCCACGGTTGGTAATCATTTTGAGTTTGATACCGTTGTGTTCGCATTTCACGAGAGCATCACCCAATACATTGGCATTTTTTCCGCCACTTGACTCTGTCCAATGCAAGAAAATATCCACGCCTACAATTTCTTTTTTGGCTTTGGTAGTTACTACGGGTTTGGTTTGTATTTGCTTGCCTGAGCCATACTTCACTGTCTTGAGCTTTGAAGGCGTTTGCCCAACACGTGCCATCACCGCTTCGGCAAATTCTTTAGTACCTACTTTCTCGGTGCTTGTTCCTTCTTTGAAAATATCGTAGGTATGTATTCCATCTTCCATAGTTTTGAGCCAAGCGTTGTGGGCTTTTTCGGCTGCTTCGGCTTGCCCGATATAGACCAGCATTTGGATAGCTCCTAGCAACAGCCCTGAGGGGTTTGCCATGTTTTGACCTGCACGACGAGGTGCAGAACCGTGAATTGCCTCAAACATGGCTATTCCATCACCAATATTAGCCGAGCCAGCCAAGCCTACCGAACCTGTAATTTGTGCAGCCACATCAGAGAGTACATCACCATAGAGATTAGGCATTACGATTACATCAAAATTTTCAGGCGTATCGGCCATTTTTGCTGCACCAATGTCTATAATCCAATGTTCGTTTTCAATATCAGGGTATTCTGTAGCGATTTCATCAAATACTTTGTGGAAGAGTCCGTCAGTAAGTTTCATGATATTGTCTTTGGTAAAGCAAGTTACCTTTTTGCGTCCGTAAGCAAGTGCATACTCAAAAGCATAGCGCACTATTTTTTCACAGCCAGGGCGTGAGATGAGCTTTAAGCATTGCGTTACCTCATCGGTTTGTTGGTGTTCTATCCCTGCATAGAGGTCTTCTTCATTTTCTCTGATGATGACCAAATCCATTTGAGGATGCTTGGTAGATACATAGGGGTGATAAGAGATACAAGGGCGCACATTGGCATAAAGCCCGAGCGTTTTGCGTGTGGTTACGTTTAAACTTTTGAACCCGCCACCCTGTGGGGTAGTGATAGGAGCTTTCAAGAATACCTTGGTGCGGCGCAAGGAGTCCCACGCACTAGGGGCTATGCCTGCGCTGTTGCCTTTGAGATATACTTGTTCTCCGATTTCTATTTCTTCAATTTCTAATTGTGCGCCAGCAGCAAGAATGATTTTGAGGGTAGCGTCCATAATTTCAGGACCTATTCCGTCGCCGTGGGCTACGGTAATGGGAGTTTTTTCGTTCATAGTAATTTATGTTAAGATGATTGTATAACTATTATTATTACTGCAAATATAAGAATTACTAGATTTTTTTGTTTATTATTTTTAGTAAAAAAGATACAAGCAGTATTTATTTTCAGAAAAAAACCTTCTTAGCTTGGCTAAAAAGGTTTTTCATTTCAAGCATTTAATGCC
>CAYZQI010000067.1:0-7246 GCA_964480455.1 uncultured Cytophagaceae bacterium | reverse complement strand
CCCTAGTTGTTTTTCTTTATGTTTTTTGAGTTGTCGGCGCAGGCTTTCTACTGCCTCGTCGGTAGCTGCTTCAAAAGAAGTATTAATAGCTTTTGCAAATAAAGTACCGCCAGGTATGAGTAGTTTTATCTCGACCGCTTTGTTCTCACGGCTATGTTCTCCTTTTTCTAATTTTAAGAATACTTCCCCTTCCATGATTCGGTCGTAAAAGGTTTCCAATTTAGCGTTTTTAGATTCAATGAACTCCAATAATTTGATATCAGCATCAAAGTGGAGAGAATGAATTTGCAATTTCATAAGCGTTAATGTTTAGGTTTAAAAAAAATTACTCTATGCTTTGGGGTGCGCTTGCTGAAAGGCTGCCTTGATTCTATCCAGTGAGTTATGGGTATAAATCTGGGTAGCCCCTAGGCTGCTATGCCCCAAAAGGTCTTTGATTGCATTGAGGTCTGCTCCTTTGTTGAGCAAGTGTGTTGCAAATGAATGTCTTAATACATGCGGGCTTTTACGGCTTCGTGTGGTTACAAGTTCTAAATACTTTCTGACAGTTTTGTATATCAGCATGGGGTAAGCAAGCCCTCCCTTATCGCCCACGATAAGGTAATTATGTGCGAGTTTACCCTCAAAATGGCTTTGCTTCGTAAGTTCGTATTTTTTGATAAGATGCAAGAGATTTTCATTCACGGGAATAATTCGTTCCTTCTTTCGCTTGCCCAATACTTTGATTTGCTTTTGAGAAAAATCTATGTTTGCCCAAGTAAGCCCCATGAGTTCGGCTAGGCGTATGCCTGTGCCATAGAGAATCTCCAAAATTACCTTGCTTCTCAGGTCTTCAAAGTTATCTGCAAAAGGTATATCATCTAAAAGATGTAAGAGCTTTTCTTCTTCTACAAAAACAGGCGGTTGTGGCGATGTTTTTAGGGATTTTAATGGGTTAGCAGGGTTTTTTTCTACTTTGCCTTGTCTTTGGAGATATTTATAAAAAGACTTAACGGTAGCTATTTTTCTGTTAATAGAGCGTGTTTGATAGTTTTCTTCGCTGAGTTGCACTAACCAAGCACGCAGCAAGGGATAGCTAACTTGCTCAAGTTCAGTGATTTGATAGGTAGTAAGCAAAAATTTTTCTAAATGGCTGAGGTCATGCTGATAGGCAAGTATAGTTTTAGGGCTATACTTTTTTTCGTGTGTCAGATAATTTAAAAAACTTCCTACCATGCTTATCTTAGTGTTAAGTAATTATTAACTTAACACTAAGATAGTATATATTTTTAAACTTCAAAATGATTTTGGTCAAAATTAAAGTATTTTCTTATTGAGCGGCTTCGGCATCACGCATTTTTTGGCGGTAGGCAGCTTTGATGTGTTCAGTGCGGCGACGTACAGATTTTTTTTCAAAATAACTACGAGAGCGAAGTTCTCTTAGTACACCAGTGCGTTCAAATTTCTTTTTAAAGCGCTTGAGGGCTTTATCAATTGATTCATTGTCTTTTACATTAATTACAATCATACATTTAGTTTAATTTTTTTAGAGTGTTAAATAAAAAGATTAAGTATTTTTTTGGACTGCAAATCTAGCAAAAAAAACGGACTTTTAAAAATTAGCCTATCTTATTTGATAGAATCTTTTTGTTTTTAGGTATTTGATGGAGGTGCAAGCATAGGTAGGTTAGGGGGAGTATGGCTATTTTTGAGAAAACTATTAAAGGAGTACACTATTCAGGCAGCGTTTGCCTGAATTTTTTGATAAGTGCCATTCCTTTGCGTACATAATCGGGGTCGTGTGTTTTAGTAATACCTGAGGCGGGTACAGGTCTGCCTGTGTTGTGGATATGAAAAGCATTGGTAAAATCACCTTCTCTGAGGTACTTCCCATAGCTTTTATCTGCCCACTCTATGGCATATTTTACTGCTTGCGTACCTTGCAATTGCTCAAAATCAATTCCAAGAGGTATGCAGTGATAGCCCATAATCTGCAAAGGTCCCCAAGAGGTAGCTAGTTTTTTGAGGGTAGCCTCATCATAAAGTTTCATTTGAGCAGTTGTAAAAGAGCCATAGCGTTCAGATTCACCAGATTGTACGGTTTTAAGCCGTTCAAACACGTGTGGTTCAAAGCGGGTAGGTGCGGGCAATTTAGCAGAAGATTCTAAAATCACCAATGCCTTAAAGTATTCAGCAGGAAGCTGGTAAGTCTGGCATACTTCTTCTATTTGGGCAGCATAGTTTTGCTCCAGTCGTTCAAATATATCTTGCGCCTGTCTGGGGGCAATATAAGTAAGGTAGCCCCAATAGCCTGCCCCTGCCAATACAATTAAAATGAGTAGTTTTCGCATACCTCACAAAAATACTATTTCTTTTGAGTATTTTTCAGATTAGCTTGATTTTTTAAGTTCAGCACAAACAAATTATAGTAAACAAAAAAACCATAGCCAAGAAGTAAACAACTCCTAGCTATGGACTGATACTGTATGATTGACACAAGAACGATAAACCTAAAAATACTTATTTCTTCTCTTTGGGAATAAACTCTAAAGAAACAGAGTTCATACAATACCTCAGCCCTGTGGGGCGAGGCCCATCATCAAATACATGCCCAAGGTGACTTCCACAATTGGCGCAGACTGTTTCAGTACGCACCATGCCGTAGCTTTTGTCTTCCACATCTGCTACAGCGTCTTCTTTGAGTGGCTTCCAGAAGCTAGGCCAACCTGTGCCCGATTCAAATTTGGTTTCGGAGCTAAACAAGGGGTGCTTACAAGCCGCACAGACGTATGTGCCTTCTTTTTTGTTGTCCCAGTACTTTCCTGTAAATGCACGCTCCGTTCCTTTTTGGCGAAGTACCTGATAGGCTTCAGGCGAGAGTTGTTTTTTCCATTCTTCTTCTGTTTTTTGGAAGGGATAAGTAGTAGCAGCCACAGTACTTTCAGCCTCTTTACTTGGCTTGTTTTGCTTTTTGCCGCTTTGCCCCTGCGCACAGGCACTAAGACACAAACCAAAAATTGAGAAAATAATTAAAATCAAATGCAACCTTTTCATAATCTTTTGAATCTATTGAGTGAATGATATACAAACGAGCCATTTAGTTTTTTGGATTGTATGGCTTGACATAAACGATAACCAAAATACATCTATCATTTGTTTAAACTCACAATTAATTAACATAAATAACTCATACCATGAAATTTCCTACTTATCGTATTTTATTATTCTTGTTGCTATTGCTAATTGCACATAGCCTTTATGCTCAAAAAAAGAATCAAATTATTGTTGAACAACGCAATTTTAGCAATTTCTCACAAATCATTGCCAAAGGTATCAGCAATGTTTACCTATCTCAGGGCAATGCCTTTGAGGTAAGGGTAGAAGCTCCAGAAGAAATGATGGACAAAATCGTGATAGCGCAAACTGGAAATCAGTTATTGATTACTACCGAAAATGTCTATGAAGTTATCTCATTTCCCTCAAAGGCCATGTGTAATCTCAAAAAATCAAAAATACTTGTTACTTTACCCTCACTTGAATCAATACAAACATCTGGTGGTGCTAGTGTTTTCACCAATGGTGTCTTCAAACAAGAAAATATCAGGCTGGTTTCATCTGGCACAAGCTATTTAAAACTCAATCTTGATACAAAAGAAGTTACTTGCAAAATAAATGGTGGAGGTAAATTAAAGCTTTCTGGTAACACAAACGCTATCAAAGCGAACGTAAGTGGAACTGGTTATCTGAACACATACAATCTCTACACAAGAAACGCTCAAGTAGAAGCGTTGGGGGGAGGTTGTGCACGTATTTTTGCTGTTGAGCATATTCAGGCATTTGTAGGAGGCACTGCCAAGCTTCGCTACAAAGGAAATCCTGACATAGCCAACATGAGCCTTAGCGGAGGGGGACATATCCGAGCAAATAATTAGGTAGTTACTCATCTTTGCAAAAATATCCATAAATTTGCTTCATTATGCAAATCTGTGGAATAGACTATGGCAGCAAACTGGCAGGCACTACTGCCTTTGCTTTACTTGATACTGATACAAATAAAATAAGTATCAAAATCTCTGAAAAAAAGAAAGATGCTGATGCTTTTGTGGAAGGTCTTGTCTTGGAAAAAAAGCCTGAATTTATTTTTATAGACGCACCTTTATCGTTGCCAAAGGTGTATGCAAATTTGAAAGACCTGCAAGAAGAAAATCCTGATTTTTTTTATAGAGAGGGAGATAGAATGTTGGGGGCAATGTCGCCACTATTTTTGGGTGGACTCACAGCACGTGCTATGCGTTTGGTGCATAGCCTTGGGCAGTTTAGATTTTATGAAACCTACCCCGCTTGGCAAGCGAAGCGTCTTGAACTAAAAGCCCTGCATTACAAAAAAGAACTTACGTACTTACCTCAAGTAAAAGAGAAGATTGCTCAACACTACCCTGCGTGGCAAATTCCTGCGCTCAACTCTTGGCACGAGTTAGATGCAGTCTTGGCTTTGGTGGGTGCTTGGCGTTTTGTAAACCATACACATGAAATATTTGGAAATGAAGAAGAAGGGGCAATTTATGTTTGAGAAGAGAAGATATTTGCTCAAATAAAGCTACAAGGACACCGATATTTCTATTTTGGATAAAAATATCGGTGTAAAAAATTCAATCTGCATATTCTTCTATGTTTAAAAGATACTAGAAAATCGTGTTGTAAGCGACTCACTACACATTCATGAGGGAGTCGCGGCGGCGCATTTTGCCAGCAGGTATGCCAAACATCATCTTGAATCTTCGGCAAAAATAAGCAGTATCTTTGTAGCCCACCTCTTGTCCTATTTCTCTGATGCTTTTGTTAGTAGTGCGTAGCAAGTGAATTGCCATTTCCATGCGTTGGTATTCTATATAATCTTGTGGGTTGATACCTGTAAGCATTTTGAAATACTGTCCTACATAATCTTCTGATACATTAGCAATTTCAGCCAATTTTTTGTTTGATAAATCCCCTCCAAGGTACTGGCGTATGTAGTTGAAAATATCAATTAATCGGGGGTCCTTAAAGTAAGTACTATTGGTAGCAAGTTTCTCAACAAACATTCCCTCAGACAAAATGTAGCGAATAATTTCGATAATTACCTGCTCGGTTTTGTTTTTGACTACTCGATTTTTACCCGCACGGTCGGCTACATTTTCAATTACTACCTCCTTGATAAGCCTAGCAAGGCTAGGGTTGTCTTTTATCACAAAGGGCGGTATATCCAATGAAGCAAAAAAGTTGATAGAATCAAAAACTTTTGCCTCACAAGTGATATAACTGAACGAGTTACTTGCTTTGCCAATCAGATTCACATCATTATTGCCTACAAAATATTTATCTTTATTGCTGATAAATTCTTCATTGTCGATAGTTTTCTTAAACTCCTCATTGCCATAGCTTATCACGGCTTGCCGTCCTCCAGGCACAAAAAGCATATCGCCTTTTTCTACTTTTACTTCTCCATCACCAAAAGATAATTCTCCATCATGTAATAGTAAGATGTAGTTTTCAACATCATAATGGTTACTCACGGTGATTGATTGTAGAATTTTAATATTCCTTGCTTTTTTAAACCTTACCGATAATGACTCGATAATTTTGTTGTAATCTTCCATAATTTTTAAGTTTAATGAGTTTATCCTATCTTTAAATTGATTAATTAGATTTGGAATTGCACTTAACTAATTAACAAAAAAATTGGATATACTTCAAAAGTACACCCAATTTTTTAGATTACAAAATTTTTCGTAAATAAAAATGTGATTATTTCAAGATTTCACGTGCAATGACGATTTTATGGATTTCAGACGTACCTTCATAGATTTGAGTAATCTTGGCATCTCGCATCAATCGCTCTACGTGGTACTCCTTTACGTAGCCATATCCTCCGTGTACTTGTACAGCTTCTATGGTGGTATCCATGGCTACTTGCGAGGCAAAAAGTTTGGCTTGGGCAGCAGCATTTACATAGTTTAGCCCTGCATCTTTTACCCTTGCTGCCTGCAAAGTGAGCAGGCGTGCTGCATTGATGCTTGTAATCATATCAGCCAATTTGAATTGAATACCTTGATGCTCACTAATTGGCTTACCAAAAGTTTTGCGCTCTTTGGAGTATTTGAGGGCAAGTTCGTAAGCTCCAGAGGCAATGCCAAGTGCTTGTGCGGCTATGCCAATGCGTCCGCCATTGAGGGTTTCCATAGCAAAGCGAAATCCAAGACCATCTTCACCAATGCGGTTGTGCTTAGGTACTTTTACATCAGTGAACATCAGAGAATGTGTATCTGAACCACGAATCCCTAGTTTTTCTTCCTTTTTACCTACTACAAATCCTTCTTGCCCTTTTTCTACAATCAAGCAATTGATGCCTTTGTGCTTTTTTTCGGGGTCAGTTTGTGCCATTACTAAGTAAACAGAAGCATTGCCTCCATTGGTTATCCAGTTCTTAGTGCCGTTGAGTAAATAATAATCGCCTTTGTCTTCTGCTGTGGTGTGCTGTGAAGTAGCATCAGAGCCTGCTTCGGGTTCTGAAAGACAGAAAGCACCCAAGATTTCGCCTTTGGCAAGTGGCACAAGGTATTTTTGTTTTTGCTCTTCAGAGCCATACTTTTCTAGACCCCAGCAAACCAATGAGTTATTGACAGACATGGCTACGGCTGCCGAAGCATCTATCTTAGAGATTTCTTCCATAGCCAATACATACGAAACGGTATCCATACCGCTTCCGCCGTATTTAGGGTCAACCATCATGCCCAAAAAGCCAAGTTCACCCATCATTTTCATTTGTTCATGAGGGAATTTTTCGTGTGTATCACGTTCTATCACGCCAGGTAGTAGTTCACGCTGTGCAAAATCACGGGCAGCATCACGTACTTCTATTTGCTCTTCGGTTAAGAAATCTGAGCTTTGTATTGCATCAATTGTCAATTCCATATTTTGTTCTATTTTAGTTTTAAGCAATCTTTTATTTTATAGTGAAAGATAAAGCAGAATGTTTGAAAATGAAAACAAGACTTTAATTAAAAACTCATATTTTTCCCTTATAACTTCATAAGTCATTCAATGTCAATCAATTGCAAATTTAGCATCTCTTTATTTTTTTGTGTTTTTCCTTGCTTCCTTGTTAGCTTGTTGAATGGCTTCCTTGCTTCCTTGTTAGCTTGTTACTCGATGTTACTGCGTAGCCCAACCATTCAACCATAAAACCATAAAACAAGCTAACCATTCAACCATAAAACAAGCTAACCAT
>CAYZQI010000066.1:0-24001 GCA_964480455.1 uncultured Cytophagaceae bacterium | reverse complement strand
AGAGGAGTTACTTTTTTAATGGTGAGAGAGAGGGGGGAGAAGTTACCTTAAATATCGTAAAAAGCGAGGGCATGAATACGCTCAATATGTACTTTTTTCCAATTTTTAACCCAGGCATCTTCAGAGTAAAAAATTGATAATAAGGTAGCCCTTTTTTGGTAATATTTTATCTTGGTAACATCGTGATTAATAGCCTTAGCCAACTCTGAGCAAGCCCATGCTGCGGGTTTGTTGCTTGGCCTTAGAGCAACATTATTTCAACATCACATAAGGCTTTACGGCACTTTTCAGACATCATATTATGCAACTATTTTGCTCACTTTTGGGCAGCCTTTACTTGATTTTTGAGAGCCTTCAACCTATGATTCAAAATGATAATACACACAGGCACTTCATAACAAGCCCTTACCAAGGTGTTGTAAAAAGTTTCAGCTTGTGGAAAACTCACAAAGCCTTTGTCTATCAGTGTTTTGGTTTCAATCAAATCTACTACCACCACACGGTAAGTCCAGTTGCTAAAATCCAATACTTTGACAGCTGTAGCTCTTCCATCTTTTCTTTTGATATACATATTTAAAAAGCCTTGTAGATATGCTTTTGTACTCATCTCAAGAGATTGATTGCGCAATATATGAGCCATTTATTCATTTTTGCTACATATATTAACAAATATTTGCACTATATTTGTTATACAGCTCAAAAAAACTAATTGTATGGCTTTTCCATCTCCTGCCGAAAACTACCATGATGCTTCACTGGATTTGAATAAAATACTTGTTCAGAATCCTTCGGCTACCTTTTTTGTACGCAATGAGAGCCAAGCACTCCACGACATTCGACAGGGTGATGTACTAGTAATAGACCGCTCGCTCGCACCTCAGCACAATGCCATTGTACTTGCCGTAATAGAAGGAGAGCTGGTTCTCAGAAGGCTTCTACAGCATCAAAACAAATGGCAACTACAAAGTGATAATCAGAAAACCCAAACACAAATACTGCAAAGTGAGAGCGACTTTGAGATTTGGGGAATTGTAAAGCACATTATCCGTAGTTTTTGAACATACCACTAACAGCACATAGCATGATTGCCTTGGTTGATTGCAATAATTTTTATGCTTCTTGTGAGCGAGTATTTCGCCCTGAACTTCGTACACACCCCATTGTGGTTTTGTCTAACAATGATGGCTGTGTGGTAGCACGCTCAGAGGAAGCAAAAAAACTGGGAATAGGCATGGCAGTACCGCTCTTTAAAGTAGCAGGCATTGTAAAAAAAAACCAAGTAGCAGTATTTTCCTCAAACTATACCCTCTATGGAGACATGTCGGCAAGGGTTATGAACACACTTGCCAGTCTTGTGCCACGCCTGGAGGTGTATTCTATTGACGAGGCATTTTTAGACCTTGAGGGTTTTGAGTGTGGCAGGTTAGCTGCTACGGGAGCGAAAATTCGTGCTAGGGTAAAGCAATGGACAGGCATACCTGTTTCGGTAGGTATTGCACCCACTAAAACGCTGTCAAAGGTTGCCAATCATCTGGCTAAGACACATGCCAAAAGAGGTGAAGGCAATGGTGTATGTGTTTTGCAGACCCAAGCACAAATACAAGCTGCTTTGAGTACATACCCTGTAGAAGAGGTCTGGGGAATTGGTGCTAACCTCAGCAGAAAACTCCATAATACCGCTATTTGGACGGCTGGGCAGCTCTGCCAAAAACCCGATGAATGGATACGTAAGCAAATGACCGTTACGGGGCTTCGGACGGTATTAGAGCTGAGAGGCGAACCCTGCATAGAGTTAATGGATACACTCGAGGCAAAAAAAATGGCGATATGTTCTCTGTCTTTCCAAAAAGCTACTACTAATTTTGAGGAAGTCAAAGAATATGTAGCCAATTTTGCAGTGCGCTGTGCCGAAAAACTCCGAGAACAAGGCAGTGCTGCTTCCACCATTACAGTATCATTGCGTACTAATAGGTATGATACAAATGCCCCACAGCATGGCAGCTCTGAGAGTCTTCCCTTCAAAATACCCACAGCTTACACTCCACAAATTATTAGGCTTGCCCTACAAGCCCTCGACAAGATTTATCAACCTCACTATGCTTATAAAAAAGCAACAGTAGTGCTGACAGGGCTACTACCCATGCAAGATGCACACCTGCAAACACAACTCTTTGAGAAAAACCCTCAACATATCACCCAACAGCAACACAAAATGTTAGAAGTAGTAGATAAACTCAATGTAAAACTAGGTAGAAACAAAATCAAATTTGCCTCACAAGGTACAGACGATAAGTGGCATACCAAGCAAGCCTACTGCTCTGCACGCTATACTACCCAATGGAATGAACTCTTGGTGGTAAGGCACTAACCTCTACACAGTAGTACAGAACGCCTCGTCATTTTTACACCAATTAGAGCCTAAAAAATCAACATTGATGCGTTCTTGAAACTCGCCAAGGATACTTTTAAGCCATTGTTTTTTTGCATACAGTTAGTGTTTGATGAATGAGTGTGAACCCACAAAAAATACGCTCTTAATCCAAACAAAACGCACGCATTTTTTGGCTTTTGATTGCATGTACACGATAGGAAAACAAAATTATTTATGCGATTCATTTTAAATCTTGATTTTTTTTACGATATTAGTAAAAAGGCTGAAACAACCTATGGAAAGTACCCAAGACAAAGAACTCGAGAAACGCACCATTTTAAAAGAATACCGCAAACTAAGACGGGCTGTGATTCCTTACCTCGACGAAGGGGATGTAGAACTCATCCAAAAGGCGTTCAAAGTGGCTGCCAATGCACATAAAGACATGCGCCGCAAATCAGGCGAACCCTACATCTTGCACCCACTCGCTGTAGCACTGATTGTAGTCAAAGAAATGAACCTAGGACCTACTGCCGTAGCTGCTGCCCTGCTGCATGATGTGGTAGAAGACACAGAATGGACTCTGGAAGACATTGAGCGAGATTTTGGTAAAAAAATCACGACCATTGTAGATGGACTTACCAAAATCAAGACTTCGCGTAAGTTCGACCTAAAACTAGGGCTCTCTGAGCAAACCGAAAACTTCAAAAAAATGATTCTTACCCTCTCAGATGATGTGAGGGTAATCTTAGTAAAACTTGCCGACCGACTACACAACATGCGTACCCTAGGCAGCATGGAGTTTCATAAAAGGCTCAAAATAGCCTACGAAACCATTTATATCTATGCACCCCTTGCACACCGATTGGGCTTGTATAAAATCAAAACTGAGCTAGAAGACCTCTACCTCAAATATACCAAACACGAGGTCTATCGAAGCATTGCTGAAAAGCTCAATAAAAGCAGAGAAGACCGCAACCGCTTCATCAAAGAATTTATCGCCCCTCTGAAGACAGCCATAGAAGATGCAGGTTTTAAGGCAAAAATATTTGGACGACCCAAGTCTATTTATTCTATCTGGAACAAAATGCACAAGCAAGATGTAGAGTTTGAGAAGATTTATGACCTCTTTGCCATCCGCATTGTGATTAATTCAAATGGCGAAAACGAAAAATCAGACTGCTGGCGTGTTTATTCTCTAGTAACTGACTTTTACCAACCCAATATAGACCGACTGCGCGACTGGATAAGCAACCCACGTGCCAATGGCTACGAATCGCTGCATACTACTGTGCTAGGCCCCGAGGGGAAATGGGTAGAAGTACAAATCCGCTCGCGCCGTATGGACGAAATAGCCGAGTATGGCTATGCAGCACATTGGAAATACAAATCGCAGGAAAAAGCAGCCACAAACCTGCCGCCACGCAAAAAAGAAAAGAGAGGGCTTGATGAATGGCTACAAAATGTGAGAGAACTCTACAAAGACCAAGAAAATGTATCGGCGGTAGAGTTTGTCAATGCTTTTAGAAATAACTTCTTCCGTGATGAAATTTTTGCTTTCACACCCAAAGGCGACCTCAAAAAAGTACCCGCAGAATCCACAGTGCTTGATTTTGCCTTCGAGATTCATAGTGAAGTAGGCTTTACTTGCTTTGGCGCAAAGGTAAACCAACGCCTCGTGCCGCTCAATTATGAAATCAAAAACGGCGACCAAATAGAAATCATTACTTCAAAACAAGCCAAACCCAATGCCGATTGGCTCAGAATCGTAAAAACTTCTAAGGCAAAAAGCAGTATCAAAGATTTTCTGCGCCAAGAAAAAAAACAATACATTATTACAGGAAAAGAAATTATCCAAAAAAAATTTCACCAATTCAAAATAGACCCTACCGACCAAAATACCAAGCAGCTTTGTAGCTTCTTGGGTATCAAAAGCCCTTCTACTATGTATTATGAAGTGGGCATGGGCTATATCAACCAGAAACAAATCCATCAATTCTGCAAACAAAAGCTCAAAGGACCTAAACACCAAGAAACAAAGCCACAACCTAGCCGTGAAGCACAAAAAACGCCAAGCAACGGATTCAACCCCAACGAAATAAATTTTGACATCAAGCGTGATACCCTTGTGGTAGGTGGAGAAGACAGTAAACTACCTTATGCGCTTTCTCCTTGTTGCAGCCCAGTGCCTGGCGACGAGATTTTTGGATTTATCACCATCAATGAAGGCGTAAAGATACACCGAGTAGATTGCCCCAATGCCGTGGAGATGATGTCTAAATACTCTTACAGGGTCATTCATTCGGTCTGGAAGTCTAGCTCCGAAGTGCTTTTTTTGGTCAATTTAGAGATGATTGGCAACGACCGCCTAGGCATAGCTCGTGATGTAACGCAGGCCATCTCTAGCAACTTAAAGGTCAATATTCACTCTATTAATATGGGTACTACTCAAGAAGGAATTTTTGAAGGGCAAATTAAGTTGTATGTAAGGGACAACGAACACCTCGACCAACTCTGCAAGACACTTCGCGAAATAGAAGGCATTGAGAGTGTCAAAAGGCACGACTACGAAGAAAGTCAAGATTAATTAACAAAATATGATAACAGATACCAACGTACTTGAAGAAGTAAAAACCATTTTTATTGCTTACTTAGAAAAAAATACGCTCAGAAAAACACCCGAGCGTTTTGCCATCTTAGAAGAAATCTATACCAGAGGCGGGCATTTTGACGTAGAGCGGCTCTACGACAGCATGAAAGATAAAAAATACCGTGTAAGCCGCGCTACTATCTACAACACCCTAGACATTCTGGTAGATTGTAATTTAGTTGTAAAGCATCAATTTGGCGATAACCTTGCCCAATACGAAAAATCACACGGCTACAAACAACACGACCACCTTATCTGCTCTGATTGCCAAAAAGTGATTGAATTTTGCGACCCACGCATACAGAATATCCAAAATATGATAGGTGAACTGCTCAAGTTCAATATTCACCACCACTCGCTCATCTTCAGGGGAAACTGCCAACGTGAAAACTGCGAAAACAAACAAGCATGAAATATCATTTTGAACAAGATAATGGGGTGCTTTTTATTTTTCTTGAGGGTAAATTATTGGGTAATCAATACGAAGTACAGCTCCTAGACCAAATAGAAGAACATCAAGAAGATGGCGTAAAATATGCCGCCATAGATGTATCCCAGCTAGAGCTTATCAATAGCATTGGGATTGGTATATTGATGCGTATTTTGGTGAAGTTTAGAAACAAAGGCGGAGAGGTCTGCCTTATTAAACCTTCTGAGCAAATTCGTAAGTTGCTTATCATCACCAAATTAATGGCTATTTTTAGTGTAGTAGAAACTAAAGAAGAAGCAATACAATGTCTGTATGCTTAGTAAAAATCCATTAAAAAGTATATTTTTGCAAGCCTCTTTTGTAGTACAAAAGAAAAGTGAGCAGGGTTAATTATCCATCATCAGTTATTAGCTAGGTTAAGTAGTTAATTATCAATGACTTAACTACTATTCCGCTGAGATTGTATGATTAACTTACTGCTCCACATATACTACAAACACTTGCTTGCACAGCAAGCATAAGGCATGAGCTATGCTTTAATTTGTAGCTGTTTTGCTTTGAAGTGCAAGCAAAAAAACTTGCACCAAAGCCAATACGAACGAATGATTAACAATTAATAATTGAAAATTACTTATGGCGGTAAACATTTTATTGGGATTGCAGTGGGGCGATGAGGGTAAAGGTAAAATTGTGGATTACCTTGCGCCCCAATATCAGGTAGTTGCCCGTTTTCAGGGAGGCCCCAATGCAGGGCACACCCTAGAGTTTGATGGTATCAAGCACATTTTGCACCAGATTCCCTCGGGCATTTTTAGAAGCAATATCAAAAATATAGTGGGCAATGGGCTTGTAATAGACCCCATTACCTTCCGAAGAGAGGTAGAGGCATTGAGCGGTTTTAAGCTCAATATCCAAGAAAATCTATTCATCTCTAAAAAAGCACACCTCATCTTGCCTACGCACCGCTTCTTAGATGCCGCTTATGAAAAAGCCAAAGGCGATAAAAAAATAGGCTCTACCCTACGTGGCATAGGCCCTACTTATCAAAATAAAATCGGAAGGCTAGGGCTACGTGTAGGCGACCTAGAAACAGGTCAGTTTGAAGAAAAATACCAAGCCTTGCTCCAAGAGCATTACAGCATTTTGAAATACCTCCAATTTGATTTTGATGACCAAGAGGCAAATCAAAAATTCTTAGAAGCGATTGATTTTATGCGCTCCCTCAACCTAGCCGATACCGAATACCTCATCAATGATAGTCTCAAAGCGGGCAAGGCCGTGCTGGCAGAGGGTGCGCAGGGTTCTATGCTAGACATAGACTTTGGCTCTTATCCGTATGTAACTAGCTCTAATACCATTGTGGCGGGTGCACTCACGGGCTTAGGTATTGCCCCACATCATATCAAAGAAGTATTTGGTATTTTTAAAGCCTACTGCACGCGTGTAGGGGCAGGGCCCTTCCCCACCGAACTACACAACGAAGAGGGCGAAGAACTCCGAAAAGTAGGGCGCGAATTTGGTGCTACCACAGGCAGACCCCGCCGCTGTGGTTGGTTAGACCTGCCCGCCTTGAAGTATGCCGTTATGCTCAATGGCGTAACACAGCTACTCATGATGAAGGCCGATGTACTCAATGATTTTGAAGAAATCAAAATGTGTACTCATTATGAACTACCCGATGGCACCGTTACAGATAGATTGCCTTTCTGCCTGAATGATATGAAAGTAACACCGATTTATCAGACTTTCAAAGGTTGGCAAACGAGCCTGCAAGGAATGAGGGACTTTGAAGAACTCCCTGCCGAGCTGCTTCAATACATTACCTTTATAGAAAAATCGGTAAATGTACCCATCACCTTGGTTTCCACAGGGCCCGACCGCACCGAAACAGTCTTAAAAAATGAAATTGTAGCAGGCTAAAGCCCGCCCTGCCGTGTAAGGAATGGTGAATTATTAATTGTTGGTGGGCTCACAGTTGAGTGTAAATATTTTTTTGATTGATTTTTAGGCTTATTTTAATGACTTTTTTAAGTTTATTTTATTTCAAAACAGCCATCTTTTACTCCATAGCCCCTAGTAAGATGTGAGTTATAAGTTGTGAAATCTGAGCTTTTAATACATTCATTATCAATAACTTAGGCAATAAAAATGTAAAAGTTATTTTTTACTCTTTACCTAGGGGCTATGGAGTAAAAGATTTTTCACAGTACCATATTTCCCCATTTATCTTAAAATAAATACTTATGCCTCACCGAGATTCATTTATACGTTATCAGTCCATAGTACGCAGTGCTGAAGAAATGCTCAAGCAAAGCCGTTCTTTTTTAGCACTTATGCAGCAACGCCGCTCTTTGCGTGCTTTCTCTGATGAACCCGTAGCAAAAAAAATAATTGAGAACCTCATTCAGACTGCCTCCACAGCACCCTCAGGCGCACACAAACAGCCCTGGACTTTTTGTGCAGTTAGCAACCCCGCACTCAAAAAACAAATCAGGGTCGCCGCCGAAAAAGAAGAGTATGAAAGCTACCACGGGCGCATGTCCCAAGAGTGGCTCAATGATTTAAAGCCTTTTGGCACAGATTGGCAAAAACCTTTCCTAGAAATTGCGCCCTGGCTAATTGTGGTTTTTCGTCAGATTTACGCACTCAATGAACAAGGAGAGAAAATAAGCCACTATTACGTCAATGAATCGGTAGGAATTGCCTGTGGTTTTTTATTGACTGCCATTCACCAAGCAGGTTTGGTAGCCCTCACACATACGCCAAGCCCCATGAACTTTCTGGGCAAACTCTTGGGCAGACCCTCCTACGAAAAGCCTTTTTTGCTTATCCCAGTAGGCTACCCTGCCGAAAATGCCCAAGTACCTTTGCTAGAGCGCAAACCCATTGAGCAAATCAGTGTTTTTTTTGAATAAAGCCAAAAAAGGTGTACTTTTTGAAGCACCAAAAAATAACCTACTAAAAAAGACAGAATAAACATTGAATTGCAAATACTTGGTTTTGAATTGTTCAATTCATAAATTTATTTTTATCTTAGGGTTTACAATCAAAAATAACGCTTTATTCAATAAATATAGCTCAGAAACAATATGGAAAATTTTTATCTGGCAGGCTCTGAAGAGCGTCCTACAATAGATTTCAATGCAGCCACAGGGGTTTTAGAAATTTCTGAAAGCTCCTATCCTGAATATACCAACGACATTTACAATCCTGCTATGGATTGGCTTGAAGATTATCTGACAGAGCCCAACCGCAAAATTACTTTCAATTTCAAATTAGATTACTTCAATACAAGTACCTCCTTCCGATTTCAGCAAATTATCAATCGCCTGAATGCGTACCATACTGCAAGCGGTGGAGAAGTAACTATCAACTGGTATTACGAAGAAGGCGATATAGATATGTTTGAGAACGGAGAAGACTATGCCAAAGACTGCAAAGTCACTTTCAATCTGATTTCATATTAAGTAGGGGTTATGGAAAGCTGTGCTATTGTGCGTCTGCGCTTACTGAGTGTGTCATCACACAGATTTTACTTTTGTTTTTTGCCACAAAGCAGGCTTAGGTCAGCATTTTTGAGTGATACTTTTTTACCTGCTTGGCAAGCAAAATCGGTCATTGTTGTCAGTGCAGCTTCATATTCTTGCTCAATGGATTTGAGTGCTTGCAGACTGTTTTTGTTTTCTTGTCTTAAGCCATCATTGATGATGACTTTGCGCACGTCTTGCCCTTTTTGGTTGATTTTTTTGATGTCTTCCAGTGATTGAAGCCCTGTGCGGTAGATGCGACTCCAGTCTTGGCGAAACTTTTTATTATGAAGTTGCTCAGTTTTTCTGAGTGCTTTGTCTTTGATGCTATTCGTAACAGTGTCTAATTTTTCGAAGTATTCTTGGGCTATTTCATCTATTTCTTTTAGCCTTTCGGTAAGCGTTTCTAACTCATACTCTATTTTAGCTAGGCGTGCTTTCCATTCAAAAGCAATGGGCTGATAGCTTATCACCTTCATTTTTTGATTACTGAGATTGGTACGAGCTTCTTTGATGCCCCCCTCTACAAGTTTAGCTATACCATCTCTGATAAATTTATACGCTTTGATTGACTCAATGAGTTTTGTTTGTTGATTTACAACATACTCGAGCTGGTCAGTTTGGCAAGAAGAAAGCACACAAAACACAAAAACTATAACTATCGGGATTTTTCTCATTTTACAAAAGCAAAAAGTTTGTAGTGCTAGATAGGCAAAGCTACTCAATTTTTGAGACTTACCAAATGTCTTCAAATAAACTCATACTCAACTACAAACACTCAGGAAAAATTAGCTAAATGCAAAGACCAATCATAACTTTTATAACTTAGGGAAGGACTAGCATTTTGAGAGATAAGTGTGTATTTTTTGAGAAGTGTTAGAATGCCTTTTTTTCCTCCAAAATCTCCCCTAAACCACAGCAACAAAGGTGAGATTTTTACTTGATTTTTGGTAACATCATAGGTAGTAGTCTGCTCAAGATAGCTATGTGTAGCCATCTCTAGCTGTGTTTCTAGCCTTTCAGGGGTATAAAATGCAATGGGAGGGCAACTTGTTGCGCCACAGTTTAGGGCAAAATGTATGCGTGCATCACGAACCTGCACCCTACTTTTTAGCTCAAAGTTACTCACACTGGGCATTGAGACATAACCCAGACCAAATTTGAACTGGGATTTACGCAGTATTCCATGCTCTATGGTATCAAAACTTAGTCGTTGCCCTGCTATCTCAAACCAAGGATAGCTATATAGTTTTGCTTTTTTGTGGGCAAGAGAAGGAATTTCTTTAAGAACAATCTGGAAGTAGGCATTGTATGTGTTTATCCAAAATGCTTTTTTTTGTGTATCGTTAGTCAATTGCTCAAAAAGAGAGTGTGCAGGAAAGACTGCCAACCGTTGTTTGAAAGGTTGGTAATCTTCTTCTTTTTTGACTGCTAAAAGCAGGGATTGAGCAACCTGCTGAATGGTATCCATACTCTTATGAAATTGCGTTTGAAAATACAAAAAATTGCTTTTTTGTTTATTTTTTAGGGAGGTCTCTCATTTATAATCACTCTCTCAAAGGGTTAGCTTTCTTTGATTTCTACACCTTTCCAGAAAGCCACATGCCCCGTGATGTTTTCGGCTGCCACTTTAGGTGAGGGATAATACCAAGCCGCATCTGTATTGAGCTTGCCATCTACCTCAAGACTATAGTATGAGGCTACCCCCTTCCAAGGGCAGGTGGTACTTGTATTGCTTTCTTTGAAAAAACTCTTATTGAGACTATTGGGTGGGAAGTAGTGATTTCCTTCTACTGTGATTGTTTCATTGCTCTCAGCTATGACCTGTCCGTTCCAGATTGCTTTCATTGTGTTTTACCTTTTATTGATTGTTTTATATTCTTATTTACTAGTAACATCTCACTTCGCTAAAAAGTTAATAGTATTATTTCATCTTATACAAGATAGTAATGCTCCAAAAATAAAGTAACTTTCTAACCTAGTTAGGCTACTGATTATCAATTGATTAAACTCTAATATCTACTCTCTTACTTAGCTACTTTACTTCCACAAAATCAGTAGGAAGCATAAAACTTTCTTCTTCTACATTTTCAAAAGAAATATTGCGCAGGGTTGCTGCTCCTAGTTTTTTTACCCAAGCCATTGGCTGCTGTCCATTCCCAAAAAGTCCATTCGGTAGCAAGCAAACGGTATTCCCTCAATAGTTTTATATTGACTGTATCTAGTAGCGTGTAGGTCTTCTTTATTTTTACTCAACGTAACAATGTAAGAAGCTAGCTCTATCTCAAAAAATACTACATTCAATTTCTAATCTGCTCCGCAGTTTGATGACATAGCCCTAAGAGGGTGCAAGTCAAATTTCCCTTTTTAGCCACCTCACCCTTTCCCCAAGAAAGGGCATAAGGAAGTCAATTTGACTTGCCCCCCCTAAGATGCTCCCACCAAAGCTTAGAGGTTCACTCATCAAAACCTACACAAGTATATTTCAAAGTATAGAATCACTGTTTTAGACTTAGTTCTAGTTGATTTTGCTACTTTCTATGACCGCCCTCACGCTACCGTGCCTAAGCAACAGCGTTTTTGCCTCTTGGTAGGTGATGTCTAATTCTTCTACAATCATTTTTGCGCCTCTATCTATCAACTTTTGATTGCTGAGTTGCATATCTACCATTTTATTGCCTTTTACCCTTCCTAATTGTATCATTACTGCCGTTGAAAGCATATTAAGCACCAATTTTTGTGCTGTACCCGCTTTAAGGCGCGTACTACCCGTTACAAACTCAGCCCCTACCACTACCTCCAGCGGAAACGCTACTGCACGCGCAAGTGCCGAACCAGAATTGCAAGTGATACAAGCAGTAAGCAAACCTTTGGCGCGTGCTTGGCTCACCCCCCCTATCACATAGGGCGTGCGCCCCGAGGCTGCAATACCCACTACGGTATCTAGCTTATTGATTTGATGATGCATCAAGTCTTTCCAAGCCTGTTCGGCATCATCTTCTGCGTGCTCTACTGCCTTTCTGATGGCTTTATCTCCTCCAGCTATGATACCAATGACCCAATCATCTGGCACACCAAAAGTAGGGGGACACTCCGAAGCATCTAAGATACCCAAACGTCCGCTTGTACCTGCCCCTATGTAAAACAAACGCCCACCTTGCTTCATTCGGGTTACTACCTCTAACACCAGTTTTTCAAGCACTGGGAGTATCTTTGCCACCGCTAGGGGTACGCTTTGGTCTTCACGGTTCATGTTTTGTAGCAGTTCAGATACGGACATTTGCTCTAGGTGCTCGTAAGGAGAGCTTGATTCAGTGATAGACATACGTAATTGTGAATTGTTAATAGTAAGTTGTTAATTATTTTAAATACCCAATTATCAGCATTTTATAATACTAACCGTATAATTTAAGGCATTGATTATACTCTCTTAATTCCTGTAAAAACCAAATTTGCCAAAGAAGAAATAAAACCCTTGTATTTGATGAGTGATTTTTCCAAAACGCACATCAATCAGCTAATAAACCCAAAAAACCCAGTAGCCCTGCATCGATTGCTAGCCCAAAAATAATCCCAAAAATAAACCCATAGCCTATGAGGTATTTAAAATAACGGCTTGCAAAGCCATAAAAAAGTTTTTCTAGTTCTTGGGCGTGCATATTTCCAATCTCGCGTACTACAATCTCTTTAAAACTTAAAGAGTTAATCAATGATAAGATATTTTTCTCAAGCGATTTAAAGACTGATTGCGAGAGCACCTCTATCACAAAATCTTTGCTTTTGGTTTGTAGTGCCTCATTGAGCAAGGGCAGTGTTGCCTGAATGGTTTGCTGCAATACAGCTCTCAGTTGGAGGTGTAAATCTTCGCTGTGTTCAAGTTTTTTCCAAATGCTACATAGGTCATTCTCCAATTGTTGCCAGCTAGCAAGCCTTCCATACGGTTGTTTTTGAAGAAAAGCCAGTACTTCGGTTATCAATCTTGATTTTTCATTGTCTAAAACAGGATTATTGAGCAGCAGCTTACTTAGGTTATCAGCAACTTTGTCTATTGCTTCGGGTGCTATCCCTTTCAAAAAGTTTTTGATAGAAATACTGCCTAGATGTTTGAAGGCTATCTCCCAGACCAAAGCAATGGCAGGTTTGAGCAATGCCTGACGCTGGTCAGGGTCTTCCAGTTTTTTGGTGAGATGCGTCAGAATGGTCTGCATCTCAGGTTCAAGCACGCTTTTCAAATGGTTTATGAGTGCAGGTGCATCATCAATCAGTAGTTTTTGCAACGGGATTTTAAAAATACGCTCTTCTAAGATGATGTTGGTCAATTGCCTGATTTTGTGGAGGAGCTTGGCGTTTTGTAGTATTTGTTCAATTTTATTTTTGAGGCTTTCATTATCTAGAGCTATAAATTTGGTGTTGTGTAGGGGCGAGTTACCGAGGTCTTCTACTTTTCCTTTGATTTCTAGCTTCAAGCTGTCAAATTCTTTTTCAAAGAAATCAGGGATTCCTTTATCTACCAATGAGTAAATGGTATTTTTGATAGAGTTTTTGTAAGTCCAGACCATTGCATTTTCTTTGTAGGCATCTTCATAGACTCGCTCGGCAATACTTTCACGGTTTTTCTGTGTCCAAGCAAGCCCAAGTTCTATGACTTGCTTCAAGACATTGTTGAGATTTTGCTCTAGTAGTTCCATCACACGCCCCCCAAAAAAATCTTTTAGGTTTTTATCGGGTGAAAATTCTGCGTTGAGTTTTTGGTCAATAAATTGGTACAGTCGGTCTTTGAGTTCGGAGCTTTGTATTTTTTGATTTAGAAACTGGAAAACCTCTTCTTTCAGTTTATCTTCTTGGCTGGTATTCAAGATTTGGGCAAGGTTGTTTTGTAAAAAGCCTTCGGCGCGCTGGGCTACTTGCTGCCAGTCTACCCAAGTCCAGACCTGTGCAGGGGTAAGTTTTTTAGAGAAGTTTTCTACCTCTCGTCCAAGCCACTGGCTAAGTTGGGCATAGAGGTTTTCTTTTTGCTGTTCGCCGAGCAGGTCATTGAGCGATTTTTCACTAGCTACCTGATTGTGTAGCTGTTTTTCAATCCAATTTTTGAGTTGTGCAGTTGTTGTTGGGTTGGCGAGGTATTCAGTAATCTTTTTTGAGAAGTTGGCAAGATTGAGATTGGCGAGGGTTTTGTGCTCACTACGCACTAAAAATGGCTTGATTTGCGTCTCAAAGAATGGTTTTTCTGTTGGGCTGAGTGCTTGTAAGAAAGCCTCAGTAAGGCTTTTACTTATTTTTTCTTGGTTATTAACCAGCAGATTGTGGAGCGTGGCGTGCTCATTTTTGCTGAGGACATCTTTGGCTAGTGTACTCAGTTTTGTTTGATTTTTAGCAAAATTTTCTTGTAAATTATCTTGATTAAGCAGCCTGTCGCCGATAAAACGCCCCATACTTTGAGCAAACCTGCCTTTGTGCTTTGCAATCACACCAGGTGTAAAAGGAAGTTGATATCTATTTTTCCAAAATTTGATAGGTTGATAAGGCTTGAACAACATTCTGATAGCTAGCCAGTTAGTGCCCCAGCCTGTGATGCCATAGGCAATGCCCGATACTGCAAAAGTAGCCCCTACGGTCTCCAAAGCAGGCAATCCCAATAGCAATCCTCCTGTGATAGTGCCTAAAATTGCCCCAAAAAAGCTCAAGGGGCGTAGTTCTTCTCCCATTGCCTTCTTCACCATGTCGCGCAGGCGTGTATTAGGTTGTTTGGCAAGGTTATCACTCACAAGGTCAGTAATACGTCCTTCCATAAGTTGTGGCAAGTTTTGTAGGAGATAATTTTTAAGGGTATCGCCTAGTTTTTGGCTCAGTCCATTGATTTGTGCTAGTTTTTGGAGGTGTGTATGCAGGGCATCATCACCTATTTTCTCAAATTCTTTTTGGAGGAAGTTTTCCAAGCTTTCTATCACAAAGCTATCTACCTGAATGTCTAGCTGCTCCAGCACTGCTAAAGTACTTTTATCTTTTGAGAAGTTCTCTAATGTTTGGCGAATGAGTGCCTGTAGAGTTTCTTTGCGTTGTGAGATATTTTTCTTGATTGCTTTGTCAAGGCTGTCTGCTAAGCCAGAAAATTTTTCGGGTGGCAAGAGTTTTGAAAAAGGCGTATTCCAGAGCAAATCGCTTCCTTTTGTGAGGCGGCTTTGCAAGAGGCTATCCATTTTGGGAGAGAACACTCCTTTCTCCAATACAAACTCGCTCAGGGCCGTATCTTTTAGTTGAGTAAGTGCCTTAGCAATTCTTTCTTCGGGAAAAAAAGACTGAATCGGTCTATCAAATACATTTTGAATGTTATCTAGTCTAAGGTTTGCTACAGAGTCGTGGAGATTTTTGGTGAGTACAGGCGTGAGATTTTCTAGTATTTTTTGCTCATTGAAGCGTTGCATGATTTCGCCAATAGAATTGTTTTTGAGAAATTCTAGCAAATAATTGGCAGCTCGTTTAGCTATTTCGTCAGTATTTTGCTCCTCTATAAGTTTAATAATCTTTTCTTCTAGCCCTACGTATTTGCCTACATTGCCAATAAAAAGTGCCACCAATACTCTACCTACCACATTTACATTTTGGTTAAAAGCCTCTTCTATGAGCTTCTCTAGTTTGAGTTTTTTCTTGCGTAGCCAAGGGATAAGCGTATTGAGCAAATCGGGTAGCTTTTTTGCTAAAAACTGTTCAAAGGTTTGCTTTAGCTCATCAGAAAGCAACTCAAAAAGGGTAGATTTTTCTTCTTTCAGCACGCTTATCAGAAATTTGAGCAAAGTCTGAATGATGTCTTCACTCACCTCTGATTGCAGCAGTTCGCGCAGGTGTCCGCCCAGTGCTTCGGGCAAGTAATCAAGATTTTCGGTGCGGAGCAGCTCGGCAAGATTACGCTGTGCGGCTTGTGCAGACAATTGCTGAATGAGTAAATTAAGGTCGGCTTTGTGGGCGGTGGTCTGGGTGAGGTTCTCTAGGCTTACAGCATAGTTGTATTTCAAGAAATTATGAAAATCATCAAAATATACATTCAGATTTTTTACCAATACGTCAGCTATCTTTTTGGGAATAATCTCCGAAATAGTCTGATTTTCAATACTTTGTAGCAATGCCACTATTACGGGTGCAAAAGAATATGCCTGAGTGCTAAACGCTTCCAATAATTTTGCTACTCGGGCTGAAAAGTGCTGAATTTGCGCTTCGCTCAGTACCTCATCTATTTGGATTTGGTTGAGTGTAGCCTCTAAGAGTGGTTTTGCTTCCTTTTTGAGTTGTTGGCCAAGAAGGGTCTTTAGCTGCTGAAAACTCTGCTCAAGCGCAGGAATATCTTTTACATGCAGCGAATCAGGGATTGCCTCGGCTAGTTGTTGTTCAAATATATTCTCAATGATTTGCAAAAGTGCCTGCTCAAAAGCTGGTTTGCGCAGCTCGGCATCAATGGCTTTATGATGAATCACATCACTCTCTACTAAGCGAGAGATTTGTCGTTCAAACTCCTGCCGTTCTTTGATGATAACTCCTCCTAGGCTGAAATCAATCCCTTTGGTTTTTATTTTGAGGTACTCTTGAAAGAGCATCTGAATTGCCAAGTAATTAGTGATGTAGCCAACTGCTGAACCTGCCAATATTTTTGCAAGAATGTTTCCGAGCATACTGATTTTTTAAATATACAAAACCTTATTGTGGTTGCTTAACAAACAAAAACACCTATCAAATCATTTTTGAAGTACAAAGTTAAGCAAAAGCTTACTAAAATTCACCTTTAAAAATGACAATGCATAGTTAGCCTGCGCTACCACTCTTTGATGGTATTTTATACAATAGCGTGCCACTTGTTTGAACTTAACTTACATTCTAACGTGTATTACTTAAAAAATAAATTATGAAAAAAATACTCTTTTCTCTTTTGAGTCTATTGCTATGGTTGCAAGTAGGCTTTGCACAAGACAGCACAAGTCCAACAGTAGCCAAAGAAGCTGCCGAAGATATTTGCGAATGTATTAATCAGTTCTTTGATGAACTACACCCACAGCTTGTACAGCTTATGCTCGACATGACAGAAATCGGTGAAGAAGAAGCACAAGCAAATTTTATGGCATACCTAGGCGAAGCCCCAGAAGAAGAACAAAAACAGATTCAGGCAGATATTGCCAAAATGCAAAATGCCAATGAGGGCATTGCAAAATACTGCACAGAAGTAAAACTTCGCTATGAAGATGCCGAAAAATCTCCCGATTTTGAAGACAAAATGCTGGCAGCACTCGAGGATAACCCTAACTGCCGCCTTGTTTGGCTTATCTTGAAACAAAATAAGCAAAATAAAGAATAAACTGAATACATTTTCACCTTCAATCAGCTACTTTTACCTCAATGATGCCCAAGTATGCACAACCTATCGGGCTTAATTGCCAATCTATCTGCCTACAACCCAGACCAAGCATATTTTTTTAATTCCTTAATTTAATGATTTCTTAACACTGCCAAAAGTTTTGATTTTGTAACTTTGAATATTGAAAATTAAACAATCATTAATTTATAAAATCTCACATGAAAGTTGTATCACATTGGCTTACACTTGCCGCCACCATCCTCTTAGCAAGTGCTATTGTTTTTCCGTTAGGAGCGCAAAAAAAACACCCTCAGCCCTTCAACAGCTCAACGCTCACTACCATTGCGCTTGGCTCTTGTAATAAGCAAGATAAACCGCAACCCCTCTGGAATGTCATCATGCAACACCAGCCAGACCTCTGGATTTGGTTAGGTGATAACATCTACGGCGACTCCAATGATATGAATGTACTTAAAGCAAAATATGAACAACAACTCAAAAACATTGACTATGAAGCATTTATAAAGAAGACTCCGCTCATTGGGATATGGGACGACCACGACTACGGTGCCAATGATGCAGGCAAAGAATACCCCCACAAAAACGAAAGCCAAAAGCTGATGCTCGATTTCTTGGGAGTGCCTGCCAATGCCCCACAAAGACAGCGTGAAGGTACGTATGCGGCTTATACCTTCGGTAAAAAAGATAAACAAGTAAAAATTATTTTGCTAGATACGCGCTACTTCCGCGATTCACTGGTCAGAATTGATAAGGTATATCAGGTCAATGCTACGGGTACTATTCTTGGCGAAGCACAATGGAAATGGCTTGAAGAAGAACTTAAGAACAGCACAGCAGCCATTCATATCATTGGGAGTAGCATACAAACTCTTTCAGAAGAACACGCTTACGAAAAATGGGCTAATTTCCCCAAAGACAGGGCAAGGCTTCTCAAAATGCTCGAGGATTTAAAAATCAAAAACCCTATCTTGCTCAGTGGCGACCGTCATATTGGAGAACTCTCTCGCTGGCAGTCAGAAGGAGGCTATCAACTTTATGATTTGACCTCCAGCGGCTTGACGCACTCTTGGGATAGATTGGTGCACGAAGAAAACAAACACCGCATTAGCCCTTTGGTAAAGGAGCTTAACTTTGGCATCATTCAGATTGACTGGAAGAATAAGGAGATGACACTCGAGCTAAGAGGAAAAGAGGACACGCTGTTCCACAGTGAAAAAATTGCTATTGACTAGCTTTTCTCTGAAATGGCGCATCAAGATATTAAAATGCACCAACCAAGGACGCAGTCAATTAGCTTTTAATAAAAGCCCATAACTAATTTCATAAAAAAGCCCCTGTATATATTTTATGATACTATATGGCTTTTAATTTTATGAAATAGCAATAGTTTAAACTACAAATGACTACGTTTTTAATAAGTGCTAACATTATATAAAAATTACCTCACTAAACCGCTTGTATGCCACAAAAGCACATATTTTTTTGTAGCTTTGCTCTAATACTATCACCAATAACCATATACATGATACAAAAAGTAATTGAAACCAACGACATTGCCCGTACCTACATCATGGGTACAGAGCAGGTACAAGCACTCAAATCTATCTCCATAGAAATCAATAGAGGAGAGTATGTTGCTTTTATGGGGCCTTCTGGCTCAGGAAAATCTACCTTAATGAACATTATTGGCTGCTTAGATACGCCAAGCCGTGGCACATACATTCTGAATAGTGCAGATGTAAGCGATATGACTGAAGACAAACTCGCCGAAATACGCAACAAAGAAATTGGTTTTGTCTTTCAGACTTTTAACCTACTCCCTCGCAGTACTTCTCTTGACAATGTGGCACTTCCCCTGATTTATGCGGGCTACAGCAAAACAGCACGTACTGAACGTGCTTTACAAGTACTAGAAAGTGTGGGCTTGGGCGACCGAGCCAAGCACAAACCTAATGAACTCTCAGGAGGGCAGCGGCAGAGGGTTGCTATAGCACGTGCATTGGTCAATAATCCGAGTATTATCTTGGCTGATGAGCCAACAGGTAACTTGGATACTAAAACTTCTTATGAAATTATGGATTTATTTGACGAACTGCACAAAAAAGGCAATACAATCATTATGGTAACGCACGAAGAAGACATTGCCAAATACGCACACCGCATCATAAGGCTCAGAGATGGCTTGGTAGAAAGTGATGAAATCAACACAGAAATCACCAAGCCCTTGGTCTCCAGAGCCTAAGAGCCATTTGAACCTAAAACTTATAACCTAATACGTTTAGCTCAGTTTATTAAAAAGAAATGATTGGAAATAAATAGACCATGAGCCACACTGCCGCCGAAATATATACCTCTCTCAGGCTTGCCAACCAGCAAGTCATTCGCATAGAAAGCGAGCCGCTAGGCAGAGGCGGAGAAGGCAATGTTTATGCAGTTAGCGCACCCACACAATGGAAGGATTGTGTAGTTAAAATTTACCATAGCCAAGAACGCAAACAAGAGCGTGAGGAAAAGCTACAATACATGATAGACCACCCTCCCAAAGTGGCTGATGGCTATTCAGTGATTTGGCCGCTTGCATTGGTTTATAGAGAAGGTATGTTTATGGGTTATCTCATGAAGAAATCTTTAGGTTTGTATGATCTCACCGTGCTGAGTAGCCTACGCCTCTCTCCTAAACTCTCTCAAGATTGGCAAGAAAAATATACACGCAGCACTCCTTCTGGAGTCATCAATCGCCTGAAAATTTGCTATAACCTAGCCTATGCTGTTAATATCTTGCATCGGTCTGAAAAGTATGTACTGGTAGATATGAAGCCCGAAAACATCAGGATAAGCCTCAATGGGCAAGTTTCGCTGATTGATATTGACTCTATTGAGATTATAGAACATAATGCTCTGCTATACCCTGCCGAAAAACTCACCGCAGAGTATAGCCCTGCCGAGATGCAGCACCTCAACCATCACCAAGAGCTGATTCCTGAAACTTGGGACAGGTTTTCTATGGCAATTATATTTTATAAAATCTTGCTCGGTTTGCACCCCTTTACGGGTACGGGCAAAGATGTTTATAGCAATTTGGTATCTTACACAGAAAAAATACGTGCTGGCTTGTTTCCTCACGGTAGCAAAGCCGATTTATTTGCTGTAATTCCTAAGCCTCACGATAATTTTTATGCCCTTCCTCAAAAAGTGCAAAACTTATTCAAAAATTGTTTTGATAAGGGCAATACTATGCCTGAGCTACGCCCTAGTGCAGACGCTTGGAAACAAGCTTTTCTGGAAGAAGAAATACAACTCGCCAACTACCAAAACCCTATTCAGCTGCCTGCACGCCGCTCTACCATTAGGCCCGAGGGCAGAAGTTATAAAATGGAAAAAGTAGTGATGTCAAGTCAATACAATGCAGGTTCTATTGTAGCCATCAACTTGGTCAATTTTATTAATTTACTAGACCTTGACGCTACGCTTGCCACACTAGGCTACACAGCCTTGATAGGGGGAGCATCTATTGGTTTTTTAGCGGGTATAAAATATACTAAGGAAGTAGAATTTAGGCATGATACCAAAGAACTTATCATTCATTACACAGGACTATTACAACGAAAAATCCAAAAAAAATATAATTTAGATAAAATACAGACTACTTTTGGCTTTGAGGGTAAAAAAAGAAGGGTATTACGGTTTTATCTTAAAACTTCTTTTGGCAGAAGAGAAATTGCCAAATTTGTGATAGACCATAAAGGCGTCAACGAAAAAGTCATCAAAGACATCGTACAACAAATTCGCCTCTCTGGAATCCCTATGAACCGCCCTGGAACACTTCCTTAGTGAAAGATGAGCTACAGACGACAGTTTGCTATCGTTTTTCTTGGTTTACTCGGTTGCTGGGCAATCTTTGATACACCTGCCTGCGGTATTGATATAAAACGCTTCTCCGTCTTTGATGACCTTTGCCTTACCTTTTTTGAAGTCGAGGGCTTGGTCAAAGACAAAATCTATGACCAGTTTGCCTTTGATGTCAATGTAGCCCCATTTGCGCTTTTGCCACACACCTGCCAGCCCCTCTTTGAAATCTCTTGCAGCATCAAACTCAAATTTAGTGATAAGTATACCTTCGTCATCTACAAAAGCCCATTTACCTGCTTTTTCTACCCTTGCGCGTTTTTCGGAGAAAAGCCCCGCCCAGTCATACTCTGGAGCAATGACCTCTTCTCCTTTGCGGTTTACAAATCCGTATTTGCCCTCAACTGCTACAGAAAGTAGCCCTTCTGCAAACAGTCCTACTTTGTCGTACTTAATTGCGATTACTTCCTCTCCTTGGTAGTTGATAAAGCCATATTTATCTTGAATGGCAACCTTAGCAAGGCTGTCCGAGAATCGCTCTGCCGATTGATACTGTACTTTGATAATTTCTCGCCCTTGCTCATTTATGTAGCCGTACAAGTTTCCAAGGCGCACCTTTGCACGCCCTTCTTTATATGTATCTTGCTCATCATACTCTCGCCTTGGAAGTGTATCCAACTCCTCGGGCTTGTTTCTCTTTACACGTTGTAGTGAATCAGCCAGCTCAAAATCAGGGTTATCTGGATTATCAGCCTGACTTTTGAGCGATTGAGAGTCTGACTGACAAGCACTTAGGCAGCAATAGTACAGCCCTAATGCAATAATTTTATATTTCATATTCATGTTGTTTTCTTTTTATCTCGAAGTAAACATACAAATCTTCTTGTACCAAGTCATATTTAGCAAAGTAAAAGCCTGCTTTGAGGAGTAAGTTTTGAGCTGCACGATTGCTTTCATCTGTATAAGCTATGATAGAAACCACCTCGTAGTGTCTAAAAATATGGTTTGCAAAATGTTTAAGTGCCTCAAGTGTGAGACCTTGTCCTCTGAAAGAGGCCGCCGTGGCAAAACCAATCGTACAACTGGCATAATTAGTAGCATAATTTTCAAGGCTGAGGTCGTAAAGATGTAAAATACCTGCATAACTTCCTTGTAGCGTTTTAAAGAAAAAATCAGCTCCCCCGCGTTGGGCAGAAGTACGAGAATACCTCACAATGTGCGCACAATACTTAATAGCCAAATGTTGATACTTAAAACTTTTACTCACAAAAGGACTTACATCATCTTGAAACATTTTCAAGAGATTTGAGGCGTTGGTAAGTTCTAAACGTTCATAAACCAAACGAGCAGAGGGCAAAGGGGTAGGAAAAAGAAAGTAGGGTGTTGATTGGTTCTGATTTTCCATGTTTTTAGCTGTTTTGATTTGATAAATGATTCCTGATAGTTTTTGCTATTGATTAATAGACAGGTTTTCAGGATTTTATCTTGTAAAAGACTACATGCTATCTATCCTGAAATCCTGCTTAAAAGTATCAACTAAATCCTATCAATAAGCCCTTGCAAACAATACCCTTTGTGTAGAAGGTTTGCCAGAATAGACACAAGTGCCTATTTCTTCGGGATTATTGAGCGGAATACAGCGAATCGTAGCTTTGGTTTCTTCTTTAATTTTCTCTTCAGTTTCGGGCGTGCCGTCCCAATGTGCTGCTACAAAGCCCCCTTTTTCATCTAAAATTTGCTTTAATTCATGGTATGAATTGGCCTGACTGATACTTGCCGTGCGGAAATTGAGTGCTTTTTGATAAATATTACTTTGAATTTCTTGAAGTAGTTGAGGAATAAAATCAGCCACGGCATCAATGGCAATCACTTGTTTTGCTCCATCTTCACCTCTTTCAATATCTCTTCGGCTTACTTCTATGGTGTTGTTGTCTAAATCTCTTGCACCAAGTGCTAGGCGCACGGGCACGCCCTTCATTTCCCAATCGGCAAATTTAAAACCTGGTTTGTAGCTGTCGCGGTCATCAAATTTTACTGAAATATCTTGTGCTAGGAGTACTTTTTTGATTTGATTTACTTTTTCAGTAATGCGTGAAAGCTCTTCTTCGGTTTTGTAAATTGGTACAACCACCACTTGTATAGGGGCGAGTTTGGGCGGCAGTACCAGCCCATTGTCGTCTGAGTGTGCCATAATCAAAGCTCCCATCAGGCGCGTACTTACTCCCCAAGAAGTACCCCAGACGTATTCTAGCCCACCTTCTTTGGTAGCAAATTTGACATCAAATGCTTTGGCAAAATTCTGCCCCAAAAAATGTGAAGTGCCTGCTTGCAGTGCCTTGCCATCTTGCATAAGTGCTTCAATGCAATAGGTCTCATCAGCCCCTGCAAAACGTTCGTTGGGCGATTTGATACCTTTGATGACGGGCAGTGCCATAAAATCTTCTACAAAGTTAGCATACACTTCAAGCATTTGTTCGGTCTCTTGGATTGCCTCTTGCTTAGAAGCATGGGCGGTGTGTCCTTCTTGCCACAGGAACTCGGCAGTACGCAAAAACAAGCGTGTACGCATTTCCCAGCGCACCACATTGGCCCATTGGTTGAGCAAGATGGGTAAATCCCTATACGATTGAATCCAGTTTTTATAACTATTCCATATCACCGTTTCAGAGGTAGGCCTTACGATAAGTTCTTCTTCTAGTTTTGCCTCAGGGTCCACTACTACACCACTCCCGTCTTCGGCATTTTTCAGTCTGTAATGCGTTACTACGGCACATTCTTTGGCAAAACCTTCTACGTGCTTTGCTTCTTTGCTAAGGTA